>JAGLLQ010000173.1 GCA_023140455.1 Desulfobacteraceae bacterium
CAAGTTCAACAAGATTGTTTACAACATTGCCTGCACCGCCAAGTGTAAAACTTGTATTGTTTACTGATACAACGGGAACAGGAGCTTCAGGAGAGATTCTGTCTACATTACCCCAGACATACTCATCAATCATTAAATCTCCAAGCACGAGAACCTTAAGGTTTTTAAATTTATTAATATCAAGTGTCATAATTATAAAAAAGACTCAATCATTGTTTTAACTTCATTATAGTTTTTTGTTACCGGTATTATTGGAAAATCTCTTACCACACTTTCAGGTGGATTATAAAAAAAGCCATTATCAGCTTCTAATATCATTTGAGTATCATTATATGAATCACCAAATGCTGTAACATTATAATTCATATTTTTAAAAGCCTGTACAGCCTTTTTTTTCTGACTATCTATTCTGATATTATAGTCTTGTATAGTTCCTTCATTATCAATTGTTAAACTATGACATAAAAGAGCCGGGAAATTGAGTTTTTTCATCATTGGTTTGGCAAACTCTTCAAATGTATCAGAAAGAACTATGATTTGAGTTCTTTCCCGTATCCAGTCAAGAGTTTCAATCGCTCCTTCAAGCGGATCAATTTTTGAGATAACATCTACAATATCTTGTATTTTCAAATTATTTTCATTTAAAATTGAAAGTCGTTTTTTCATTAAAATATCATAATCAGCAATGTCTCTGGTAGTAAGTTTTAATTCTTCAATACCAACTTTCAATGCAACTTCAATCCATACTTCAGGTAAAAACACTCCTTCTAGATCAGCACAAAATAACTTCATTTTTTTCTCTTTCAATTATTATTTTCAATACGTATTAAAAATGGTTCTTCTGGGATGGAATCCAACTTAGATATTTCATCAATTGCTTTTAACATATTTTCTTCTTTTGCTGAGTGTGTGACCATGACAATGGGCACAACACCATTTGCTTTTTCTCCTTTTTGGTGAACAGATTCAATGCTTATATTCTCATCGCCAAGAATACCGGAGATTTTTGACAGAACACCCGGATGATCCTTTGCAAAACACCGAATATAGTATCGTGTAAAAAGATTCTTCATGGGCATAATAGCGGCTTTCTTAATGCTGTTTTCAGGAAATCCTAAAATAGGGGTTCTTCTTTTGGATCCGGCAAGAAATGTCCTTGAAATATCTGCAATATCGTTAATAACAGCACTTGCAGTTGGCATCATACCTGCTCCATGTCCATACAACATTGTTTGTTCTGTGGCATCCCCATCTATTACAACTGCATTCATTGAGCCATCAACATTGGATAGAGGATTAGAAATTGGAATCATAGTAGGATGGACTCTTGCTTCAATATGATCATTGTCAAATTTGCTAATGGCAAGGAGTTTAATCGTATATCCGAATTCAGAGGCAAACTGGATGTCCAGTGGCGTAATCCTGCTGATTCCTTCGACATGAATATCTTTTAGATTAAAATCAATGCCATGGGCAATGGCATTTAAAATTGCAAGTTTATGTGCGGTGTCAATTCCTTCGATATCAAGGGTAGGGTCAGCTTCAGCAAAACCTTTATCCTGAGCATTTTTTAATGCATCCTCAAAAGAGAAACCATTTTTGGATATTTTAGTTAGAATATAATTACAAGTTCCATTTAATATTGCAGATATTGATTTTATATCATTACCAATATGAGATTCTTTAAGTGTTTTAATAATAGGTATACATCCTGCTGTGCTAGCTTCGAATGCAAGATCAACCTGATTTTCTCTCGCGATTTTTACAAGTTCATTACCATGTGTTGATAAAAGAGCTTTATTTGCAGTTACCACATGCTTGCCATTTTTAAGTGCTTTAATAACTAAATCTTTTGCAATGGTTTCACCACCAATAAGTTCTACTATAATACTTATGTCTGGATCATTGATTATTTTTTCTGAATCTGAAATTAAAACCTTTTTTGGAAATTCAATTTCACGTTTTCTTGTCGTATCAAGATCAGAAATATATTTTAGATTTAATTTTGTTCCTATACGTTTACTCAGCAAATCATTCTTTTCAATTAATATCTTTGCAACACCAGTACCAATAACCCCGCACCCAAGGATTCCAATATTAATTTCCTTCATATTATATTACTCCAGATCGGTTCTATATTTAAAGTTTATAGATACATTATAATAAACATGAAGTCAAAAGGGTTATGACTTTAAAATTTAATAAAATTATTGTATATATACTTATCTAATTAGATTAATTAAAGGTTATGAATATGAATGAAAAGAATGATTCTTTAACATATGCTGATTCCGGGGTTGATATTGATAAAGCCAACCAGCTTGTTGATAAGATTAAAACAATAGTTAAAAAAACACCTAGGTCAGGTGTGCTTGGAGGCATCGGTGGATTTGGTGGACTTTTTTCTCCAAATTTAACAAATATTTCAAGCCCTATTCTTGTCAGTTCAACAGATGGTGTAGGAACAAAGCTTAAAATTGCTTTTAAAATGGACAAACATGACACAATTGGAATTGATCTTGTGGCAATGTGCGTTAATGATATTTTAGTTCAAGGTGCAAAGCCTCTCTTTTTTCTTGATTACCTGGCCATGGGAAAGCTCGATAATAATACTGCAGAGATTGTTATTGATGGTATTGCAGAAGGGTGTATTCAGGCAGACTGTGCACTTATTGGTGGTGAAACTGCTGAAATGCCTGG
>JAGLLQ010000174.1 GCA_023140455.1 Desulfobacteraceae bacterium
TGATAATATTGATAATATTGATAATTTAAAACCTGATATTGCTGCAGGTTTTCAGGCAGCAGTAATTGATGTTCTAAAAACTAAACTAATTAATGCATGTATTAAAAAAGGATGCAGAAATATTGCAATTACCGGTGGAGTCGCAGCAAACCAGACTTTTTACAAACAGCTTTCAAAAGATGCTGTAAAAAGAGATTTTAAAATTTTTGCCCCGAAAAAAGAATTATGTGGAGATAATGCTGCTATGATTGCAGCCCGTGGGTATCAAATGCTTTTAAACAAAAATTATGCGAAATTTGATCATGATGTTTTTTCAAGAAATAAAATCAATTCTACAGGTCTGAAAAAATAACTGTTTTTAATAATTATAATTGTTTATTGAAGATATTGATTTTTAATTTCTATTATTCGTTCAAATGATTTTTTTGCTGCTTCTGAAAACTTTCTATTATGTTTTATTAAACTTTTCAATTCATTAAACATATTTTCAATATCCGGTCCGTTATGACAAATAAGCACAATATCAATTTCGGATAACAAAATTTGCTTTGCCGATGTTTTAATATCGTGTTTTACAGATTTCATATCAAGATCATCTGTCATTATAAGCCCGTTATAACCCAATTTTTCCCGTAAAAGGTTCTTTGCAATTTGTGGAGATAAACTTGCCTGCCATTTGGAATCAATATTTGGATATAAAATATGTGAGAGCATAATTCCTGATACATTTGATTTAATAGCTTTTTTAAAGGGTATCAATTCTTCTGAAAAAAGCTCGGTTATATTTCGGTCAACAATTGGAAGTTCAAAGTGAGAATCAATTGAAGTCCTGCCTATACCAGGAAAATGTTTTGCTACAGCCATTGTATTAACCTTTTGCATAGTCTTTATAACATGGCTCCCAAGCTCCCCAACTTTTTGTGCATCTCCTTTAAACGCTCTTTTTTCCATAATACTTTCAAAGTTGTCAGGAATTACATCTAAAACAGGTGCAAAATTCATATTGATATTTAGTTCATTGAGTTCTTTTGCCTGGGTTTGAGCAAAATTTTCAGCATCGTTTTTGTTGTAAATGTATGGATTGCCTTTATAGACAGTAAAAGGTTTTTTCAATCTTGCAACTTGGCCACCTTCCTGGTCAATAGCTATAAAAAGTTTTGGAAGTTTGCATTGTTTTGTAAAACTTATAATTTGGTTTACAAGTGCTTTTAGTTGTTCAGGGGATTCAATATTTCTTGAAAACAAAATTAAACCGCAAACTTTTAATTCTGAAATTAAAAATTCCAAATCAGAATTAAATAATAGCCCATCAAAGCCTGTCATCATTTTTTGACCGGCAAGTGAATCAAGGTCTAAGAGTGTATCTGTTAGGTTCTTTTTCATTTTATTAATATCTTCTTGACTTATATCCATTGTAAATATACAACAATTCTTTTCTTTAAAAAATATAAAAAGATTAATAACATGAAACTTGATACATTAAAATCAGATTTAATCTTATTTTTAGTTGCCTTTATCTGGGGACTTGCATTTGTTGCACAAAGAACCGGTATGGAACATGTCGGCCCTTTTACATTCAATGGTTTAAGATTTTTACTTGCAAGCATATCACTTTTTCCATTTATAATATTTTCTAAAAATAATTCTAAAGAATCTGATACTCATCCAAACCATAATAATAAAAATGGCCTTATAAAATCTGGAATTATTTCCAGCATTTTTCTTTTTGGTGGTATTTCTTTTCAGCAAGTTGGATTGGTTTATACAACTGCTGGTAAAGCTGGGTTTATAACAAGTTTATATGTTGTAATGGTTCCTATTTTCGGACTAGTTTTAAAACTTCATAAAACTCAGATTAATACCTGGGTAGGAGCAATTCTTGCTGCAATTGGAATGTATTTTTTAAGTGTTACCGCCCAATTCACCATAAGTTATGGTGATTTCCTTGTTTTGCTGTGTTCTTTTTGTTTTGCAGGACACGTTTTAGTTATAGCAAATTATGCAAAACAATATAAAGCAATTCACTTATCTTTTATTCAAAGTTTAATAGTTTCTATAGTTAGCCTGATCATTGCTTTTTTTATTGAAGATGTTAATATAGAGGGAATTATAAATGCTGCAATACCAATATTCTACGGTGGAGTTTTTTCTTCTGCAATTGCTTACTCGTTACAGATTTATGGTCAAAAAAGAAGTCATCCTGCCCATGCATCAATTATAATGAGTTTTGAATCTGTTTTTGCAGCTCTGACAGGATGGATTATTTTAAATGAAATTTTTACAGGCAGGGCTATTTTTGGTTGCGTATTAATTTTAATCGGGATGCTTGTATCGCAACTTTTTAGATTAAATAATAAAAAAAAATCAATTTGTTGATAATCTGGAGAAGAAAATGAAAACAAAAGAATTTATTGATATTGAGAATAAATATGGCGCACAGAACTACAAACCTTTGGATGTGGTTCTTTCTAAAGGTGAAGGTGCATGGGTTTGGGATGTTGAAGGAAATAAATACCTGGATTGCCTGGCCTCATATTCAGCAGTTAATCAGGGGCACTGCCATAAAAGAATTGTAAATAAACTTAAAGAGCAGGCAGAAAAATTATGTATTACTTCCAGAGCATTTAGAAATGAACAGCTTGCACATTTTTATAAAGAGATATGTGAACTTACAAATTCTCACTCTGTACTCCCTATGAACAGCGGCGCTGAAGCTGTGGAAACTGTAATTAAAGCTGTTAGAAAATGGGGCTATAAAGTCAAAGGTGTAAAAAGAAATAAAGCAGAAATTATAGTATGTGAAAATAATTTCCATGGACGAACTCTAACCATTGTAGGCTTTAGTACTGAAGATCAGTATAAAGATGGATTTGGACCATTTACTCCTGGATTTAAAGCAATTCCTTTTGGTGATGCAAAAGCTCTTGAAGATGCAATCACAGAAAATACAGTAGGGTTTATGGTAGAGCCTATCCAGGGAGAAGCTGGGGTAATTGTACCTCCGGAAGGGTACTTAAAGAGAATAAGAGAAATATGTACTGAACAGAATGTCCCTCTGATTTTAGATGAAATTCAAACCGGCCTTGGCAGAACAGGAAAAATCCTTGCCGAGGAGCACGAAAATATTGAAGCTGATGTGACTCTGATTGGTAAAGCTCTTTCAGGAGGGTGTTACCCTGTCTCTGCAGTACTTTCAAATAAAGAAGTGCTTGGAGTCTTTATGCCTGGAGAACATGGAAGTACGTTTGGCGGCAATCCGTTAGCTTGTGCAGTTGCGAGGGAAGCTCTCAAAGTTCTTGTTGAAGAGAATATGATAGAAAATTCACGAATTCTCGGTGATTATTTTAAACAGGAGCTCATTAATATTAATAGCCCTCATGTAAAAGAAATAAGAGGAAAAGGTCTTCTTATCGGTGTTGAATTAAAACATGAAATAGGTGGAGCAAGACCTTTTTGTGAAAAATTAATGGATATGGGTATTTTATGCAAAGAAACACACACCCATGTAATTCGATTTGCTCCACCTCTAGTTATTACTAAAGAAGAAATTGACTGGGCAATGAAAAAAATAACTAAAGTTTTAAGTTAATTCTTTTAAAGCCTTTTCAAGTTTAAGATTTATTTTATCAGAAAGATTTCCAGCTTCTTTAAGATAGGTTACTATTTCAGAAAGGTTTTCTTTGTCAGCCTTGTCAGCCCAGGACAGGTAACTTTCTTTATGACTTGAATTGTGATCAATCCAGTGTTGAAAAAGTGTAGAAAGTTTTTCTTTAAATGAAAGTTCTTTTGTTTCATGACTATGATGATGATGATGGTCATGGTCGTGGTCGTGGCTATGATGATGATTCATGATTTAACTCCATTAAAATATTTAGTTATTGGAACAGGTCTTGGGAAATTCTCATATATAGGTGGTTCCCAAGAACTGAAGGCATTTATTTCAAGACCACAATAAATTATCGAAACAGGTCTGTCAGAAGAAACAACAACAATTATTGTATCTTTGTGTTCTGTTGAAAATCTTATTGCTGAATTATAACGGGCACCTCTGGCCATATTCTCCCAGTTAGTAGCTTTACCGTCTAAAAGGCAGCCAAATCCATTAATAAACAAATCAGACGTTATATGCAGTGCGCCGTCGATTTTAGTAAGAGAACATGCAAGATCTATATTTGCAGGTTCAAGAAGATTGAGTGAAGGATCAAGAACATGACCTGTCATGCTCAAAGGTTCTTTATTAAGATCAATAACCAGTGTACATCCATGTCCTTCTTTAACAGAATTGTGAACAAGCTCTAATACTAGTTGAAAGAGAAGGGTTGATTTTTCAGGATCCAGTTTTGAATCAAGCAGGATTTCTTCTAATTCAACAAGCTTAGCTTCTCTATTGGTTGAATGGAAATTGCCTGCAAAAAAACTGCATAGTTTTTTATTTCCAAGTTTTAAAAAACCATGATCACCCAAATATTCTGCTGCAATTGCATAATCTGGCACTGGAGAATCTGTGATTCCAATAATTGTTTTTCCGTCTGATACAAGTTTTCTGTCTGAATTCTCAACTGCTATGAGCAATTTTCTTACATGTTTTATATTTTCTACAAAAGGGCGCTGGTGTCTTTGGATTTTGGTTATAAACTCAATTCTATGAATTTTATCAGGGTCAGTAAAGATAATCTGGCCTTCAGGAGTGAGACCTTCCTCCAGGGCTTTTGATATATTTAACACTATATTAAGTATTGGAGGAATCAGAAGTCTGGAATCATAATCAAGACATTCATTCCTTGTATCAACAATATGATCTGCAATAGCCTGCAAGGAATAGTTTTTAAGTATATATCCTGAAGAGCCCACAACAATTCTGCCTGAAGGATAATCAGTTGAAAGCAAACATGCAGCATGTTCAAGCCATTTTTCAGTAGGTTCAACTGAACACATGTCAGGATGATGATCAGTAAACCACATTTGGTAAAAAAAAGAGGTGGATGCAGCACCGTAATTGATTAAGCCAGCCAGGCTTAGTTTATCAACTGGCACAAGATAATTTTCTGGTTGATTGTAAATACCTTTTTTAATCTCTTTTTTCCATTTT
>JAGLLQ010000175.1 GCA_023140455.1 Desulfobacteraceae bacterium
ACATTGCCATGCATATCATAAAGGCCCCAGGCATTGGGTTGTTTTGTTCTTACCGGATGTGCCTGGAATTTTCCCGGAGGGTTTTGCTCTCCTGAATTGGCACAATACCAGGCTGTTTTGTTTAAGGCAGGATCAATTGTTATGCATGAGGCATGAGTAGCTTGAGCAATTTCTCCACTTGAAAATGCAGTTGTAGTGCCAGCCCGGCATGCAAATTCCCATTCAGCCTCAGTAGGGAGCCTATATTTATCAGTTTTTTCAAAACCATTTAACACTCTTATGAATTCAATGCATTGATCCCATGATACGGTATCTACAGGAAAATTTTTGCCCAACATTGTTGCGGTAGAAGGATTAAATCCAACAAGTTTTTCCCATTGCCCCTGTGTTACTTCAGTTTCCTGCATATAAAAAGCTTTTGATATTGTAACTTTATGTTTTTCTTCATTCCATCTGCGTCCTGTTTCTGATTCAGGGCTTCCCATTTGGAATGTCCCGGAATAGATTGGCACAAAGCGCATCCCAAGCGAATTCGTAATAATTTCTTCAGCAATACTGTAATTTTGTAAAAAAACAGAACAGAAAAATAGTATTAATAAAAAGATGAATTTTTGCATTTTATTTAATGTCTCCATAAATATAAAATATATATTAATAATTGACATTCTTATTAAGATATTACACCAATTTTTGCTAATACACCAATTATTTATTGCATAAATATTCAATTATATACTTGCTAAAATCGTATAAAATGGTATTAAAATATTTAACTGCTTATTTCTTTTATAAAGGAGTCTGTTGATGATTGATAAAAGTAACTCCAAAAAAAATACTAAAAAAAGAATAAAAAGTGAAATAGTAGATTCCTCCAGAAATTCCAGCGCTTTCTTTTTACAAAAATATGAAATTGTTATTATGCTGCTTGGTGCAGGTATTATATCTGTGTTAATCATTTTTGTTTTTTTGAAACCATCCGGGGACAGCAATCTTTTAAGAACAAAAAATAATACTGAACCTGTGACTGTGGAAGATTTCCAAGAACAAATTGATCGTCTTGCAAACATGGTTGAAAAAACAGGTTTAAAAGATAATGAAAAATTAAAAAGCAGTATTGATAAAACAGAACCAAAGAATAAATCATCTGATATATCGTATGCTGATCATGAAAAAAGGATTGAAAGAATAGAAGCATCACTTTCAATAAAATATGAAACTTTAGCAAGCAGAATTAACAGGCTCGAGCGAAGCATTGATAAATTATCTCGTAAGATTGATTCTTATAAAAAAATAAGTTCAACAAAAGTTGTAAAGCCACCTTTAGTTAAAACAAGCAAGAAAAGTGAAACTAAAAAGGCAGTTACCAAAAAAAAGGAATCCATTTTCCACACTGTTAAAAAAGGTGATACTCTTTACAGCTTAAGCAAACAGTATGGTACAAGTGTTTCAGATTTAGAAAAAATTAATCATTTGCCTAAAAACGCAAATATTTACCCCGGGGATAATTTGTTGGTGAAGTGAAATTTGATGCAACAAATCTATTGAAATACTTTTATCTGTTCTATAAAATGTGTAACTTTATTCAAATCCTTAATACCAGGGGATGACTCTACTCCTGAGCTTACATCTATACCCGATATATCAGCCTGATTAATGGCATTGTTAATATTTGAAGGGCTGAGCCCTCCTGCAAGTATTATGGGCAGTTTTGTGTTGATTTGTGCGATATCTGACCAGTTCCATGTTTCAGCATTGCCACCTGGAAGCGTACCTTTTCCGCATTCTGCAAGAAGGTATGAGGCGTTTTGATAAAAATGTGCATTTTTTAAATATGGAGTTCTTTTTGCAAAAAGACATTTAATTACAATAACATTATTTGCTCTAAGAGCATCAATAAGCTCAGGATTTTCATTGCCATGAAGCTGGACAGCTTTAAGTGGCAATTTTTCTACTTTATCCATAATAAAATTAAAATCCTCATCTACAAAAACACCTGTTGTAATAATATCTGTGGGAAGAACCTTACATATTTCCAAAGCTTTTTTATCTGAAATATGTCTTGGACTTTTTTTAAAAAAGACAAGGCCTATGGCATCAGCACCGGCATTAACACATGCTAAAGCATTTTTTGGGTCTGTTAATCCACAAATTTTAATAAGGTTAATTTTATTTTTTTTCATAATAGTCTTATTAAGAACCTATTCAGGGTAGATTAGTTCTTTGATAAATTCTATAGTATTATCAGCTCTGATAATGCTTTCACCGACAAGAAAATTAAAAATTCCAAAATCAAACCCATGTCTAATATCTTCGTTTTTTGATATACCGCTTGCTTCTATGGGAATATGATAGTCTAAGAAAAGTGGAGCAATTCTTTTTGATACATTAAGATCTGTTTCAAGAGTTGAGAGATTTCTGTTATTAATACCAATAATCTTTGCCTTGCAAAAATCTGCTTTCTCAAGTTCGTCTTCAGTATGTATTTCCACCAAAGGTTCTAAATTGATTTCTCGTGCAAGGCTTATATAATCGTTCAGTTGGTCTTTTCCAAGTATTGATGTTATAAGAAGAATTGAATTTGCTCCTCGGGCTCTTGCTTCATAAATTTGATAAGAGCTTATGGTAAAATCTTTTCTTAAAATTGGAAGATTGCTATTCTCTCTTACTATTTCAAGATCTTTAAGACTCCCTTTAAAAAAATGTTCCTCTGTCAGAACTGAAATAGCAGAAGCGCCGGCTTCAGTATACTTTTCTGCATATGATGCAACATCAAGATCTGCCGATATCAACCCTTTAGAAGGAGATGCTTTTTTAATTTCAGCAATAATGCCGGCATGGGTATATGAATTGTTTTCAAGAGCTCTTTTAAAATCAGCTTCCACAGGACGCAATTCAGCTTCATATCTTACTTTATTTAAAGGTTCTTTGGATAGAGCTTTATTAATATCTTGTTTTTTTATTTCAATAATTTCTTTTAAAAAACCTTGAATAGCTATCTTTGTCATATAATTGCTCCTGAAGTATTACCCATTGTCCTTAGTAAACTCAACCAACTCATTAAGCTTTTCATTGGCTTTCCCTGAATCAATGGAGTCTTTTGCCATTTTAATCCCGGCAGACAGGTCATTGACAATGCGGGATACAAATAGAGCTGCTGCTGTGTTAATAAGGACAATATCTCTTTTTGCACCTTTCATACCTTTTAAAATAGATTTTGTGATTGCAGCATTAATTTTTTTATCACCACCCTTTAAATCTTTTGGGTCAGAATAGGAATTAAAATATTTTAAGGGATCAAGATCATATGTTTTTATTATGCCTTTATTAAGTTCTGTAACTCTCGTGGGTGCAGTAGTTGTAATTTCATCCATTCCATCATGCCCATGGACTACAAATGCTTTTGTTGTTCCCAAGAGTTTTAATGTTTGAGCAAACATTTCTGTAAGATCAGGAGCATAAACTCCGATGAGTTGATATTTAGCTGCTGCAGGATTTGTAAGAGGTCCCAGCATATTAAAAATACTTCTTATTCCAACATCTTTTCTTGCTTTTCCGGCATGTCTCATGGAACCATGGAACCTTGGGGCAAAGAGAAAGCCGATTCCTATATCATTTACAGCTTCTTCAACGATTTCAGGGTCAGTATTAATATTGACACCAAGCTCTTCAAGCAGATCAGCACTTCCACACTGGCTTGATATACTTCTATTTCCGTGTTTTGCAACATTAACCCCACAGCCTGCAACCACAAATGCAGTGGTTGTTGAAATATTAAAAGTGCCAGTTGCATCTCCACCGGTTCCACATGTATCTACTACTGTATTTGAAGTTGTCTGTATTCTTACTGCTTTTCTCTTCATTGTCCTTGCAGCACCGGCAAGCTCTTCAAATGTCTCTTTTTTTGTTGCAAGAGCTGCCATAAAAGCACCTATTTGTGCATCTGTTATATTCCCTGAGAAAATATCCATGAACATAGATGCCATGTTGTCTTGAGAAAGGTCTTTTCGATTTATTATTTGATTGAGATTTTCAGTAAAACTCATTTTATACCCCTTTAATAAAATTTCTGATTAACCGTTTCCCAACTATTGTCATAAATGATTCCGGATGGAATTGAACACCTTCTGTCTGATGTTCTTTATGCCTTATCCCCATTATTTCACCATCTTCAGTTTCGCATGTTATGTCAAAGCAGGAAGGTAGATCTTGTTTGGAAACTGCAAGGGAGTGGTATCTCATTACATCAAAGGGCTTTTTAATCCCATTATAAATAGTTTTTCCGTCTGCGGTGATGGTTGATGTCTTTCCATGCATTATTTTTTTTGCATGTACAACACTGCCACCAAAATTTGCTGCAATAACCTGATGGCCCAGACATACCCCAAGCAATGGCAATTTACCGGAAAATTCTTTTACAACATTTAAGGATATTCCTGCATTTTCAGGTCGGCCCGGCCCGGGTGATATTACAATTGCATCAGGGTTTAAATTAATCAGCTCATTTATGCTTGTTTTATCATTTCTAAAGACTTTTACCTTTGAACCAGTGTGTAAAATATAATGAACAAGATTGAATGTAAAAGAGTCATAATTATCAATTACTGCTGTTAACATAAATCACCTCTATAATTATTGTGATTATCAACACTGTTTGTAGCAAGCTTCAATGCTGCCTCAACAGCCTTTGCTTTATTTATACATTCTTCAAGTTCTTTTTCGGGATCAGAATCTGAAACAATGCCGGCTCCTGCCTGAATAGTGAGTTTGCCTTTTTCCATTACTGCTGTCCTTATAGTTATGGCAAGATCCATATTGCCTGAAAATGAAATATATCCAGCCGCACCTCCGTAAATATTTCTACTGGATTCCTCAAGATCTGCAATAATTTCCATAGCTCGTATTTTGGGAGCACCGGAAAGAGTACCTGCCGGAAATGTTGCTTTTAATAAATCAAAAGAATCTATACCTTGTTTAAGATCACATGTGATATTTGAGACTAGGTGCATTACATGTGAGTATCGTTCTATAAACATTTTATCAGTTATTTGTACAGTACCGGGTTTAGCGACCCTTCCAAGATCATTACGCCCAAGATCTACAAGCATAATATGCTCAGCACATTCTTTTTCATCATTAAGAAGTTCATTGGCAAAGGCTCTATCTTCCTGCTCTGTCTTCCCCCGGGGGCGTGTCCCTGCAATTGGACGAAGGGTTGCTGTATTGTTTTCAAGCCTGACCATGGTTTCAGGAGAGGATCCTGCAATTATAATATTTTTAAAATTCATGAAAAACATATAAGGAGACGGGTTAATATATCTTTGTGCCCTGTATATCATTACAGGATCTGATGGAGCACTGCATGTAAATGGTTGTGAATACACAGCCTGAATAATATCACCTTCAACAATATGCTGTTTTATCTTTTTAACTCCATCTATATATTTTGCCGGGCTTATTTTTGATTGCAGTTCAAGTTTTTCATTTTTTTTAGCGCTGCTATCTTTGTGACCTGTAAACGGCTTATTAATATTCGCAATTATTTTCTTAAGCCCAATTAGGGCTTTTTCATATTCTTTTTCACAATCACAATTCTTATCAAGATAGCAAATATTTAAACATGTAATTGTATTTTTCATGTTATCAAAAATAATCATTGTCTCAGGTATTATAAAATGAGCGTAGGCAGTATTCTCTGGGAGGCAAACCGGCACATCTTCAAAAAAAGATATCATTTCATAGCTTAAATAACCTGTTAAACCACTCCAGAACCTCGGGAGTTCAGGAATCTCAGCTGATTTATATTGATTTAATATTTCTCTAATTACATTAAGAGGATCACCATGGTGTAAAATTTTTTTAGAGGCTCCATTGTTGATAATTTCAACATCTTTAGAAAATATTTTTATTTCCTCGTTGGGGGATGTCCCAAGAAAGCTGTATCTTGCCCAACGTTCCTGACC
>JAGLLQ010000176.1 GCA_023140455.1 Desulfobacteraceae bacterium
ATCAATGAGAGTGAATTTGATATGGTAATCAATGCCTGCCCTGATTTCATTGCTTTTTGTCAGGCCATTACCAAAGTTGATAAGGCAGGCAGACTATCTTTTTTCAGCGGCATTTCAAAAAATGAAACAATTGAAACCAATCTAATAAACCTGCTTCATTACAAAGAGATACAACTTGCAGGCGCCTATGGATGTAAATACAGCCAAATGGAAAAATCGATAAGCTTCATGGCAAACAATAAGAATGCCATCAGCCTGCTCATTGAACAGATAGTTTCTCCTTCAAAAGCACCAGAACTTATGAGCCAGGTGCTTTCCGGAAGTGGATTGAAAATTATACTCGATTTCACAGGTGAATATATAAAAAGAGACTATTCTTTGGAACAATCTCTTTTTACTGATCATAAATTACAATCTGAATATGCTGATTTTATAGACCAACTAAATGATAAGAGCCTGTGCAAAAAAATTATCCAGGCAATAAAACCTGTACCTGATGAGCTAATGGCACAGGCAATTAAAAAAATTGACGATAAGACAAAACCTTTAGGTGCTTTAGGTTATCTGGAAAATCTTGCCATTAAAATGTGCCTTGTTCAAAACACACTTGATCCAAAAATTGAACAGAAAAATCTTTTTGTATTTGCTGCAGATCACGGTGTGACCCAGGAAGGAGTGTCAGCCTATCCTGCTGAAGTAACAGCCCAGATGGTGGAAAATTTTTTAAACAAGGGGGCTGCAATTAATGTACTTTGTCAACACCATGACATTGATATGAAAGTTGTGGATATCGGAGTAATAAAAGAATTTAATGATCACCCTGACCTGATCAAAAGTAAAGTTGCCAAAGGAACAAAAAATTTTGCTCTTGAACCTGCAATGACAAAAGATGAAATGCTTCAGGCACTTGAAAGCGGCATGTCGATTTTTCAGAATACACACAACAAACAAAAAACTGATATTGTCGGACTTGGCGAAATGGGTATTGGCAATACAACCTCTGCGGCAGCTATTATTTGTGCCATAACAGGCATTACACCGGCACAAGCCACAGGCAGAGGCACAGGTGTGGACGATAAAGGTCTGGAACATAAAACCGAGACAATTGAAAAAGTCCTTGCTTTTCACAGACCTGATCCTGAAAACGGATTTGAGATTTTACAGAAAATCGGCGGATTTGAGATTGCCGGAATTGCAGGAGCAATACTTGCTGCAGCGCAAAATAAAACCGCAATTGTCTTAGATGGTGTAATATCAACTGCCGCAGGTCTGATTGCCTATATTATCAATCCGGATATTAAAGGATATCTTATTGCCGGTCATAGATCTGTTGAAAAAGCACATATCTCAGCACTTAACCACATGGAGCTTACACCTCTGATTGATTTGCAAATGCGTTTAGGTGAAGGAACAGGGGCAGCGCTTGCCATAAATATTACAGATGCGGCATGCAAAATCATGACTCAAATGGCATCCTTTGATGAAGCAAAAATCTCGCGTTCTACATCAGGCAATATGCTTGATAAAGAATAGCTCTCTATATTAGAAAGCTAATTCAAAGGCATTTTTTACTAAATAGTTACGAAGCTTATAATATTAAAATTGAGAATCAATTCTCCATCTGATATATAATCATTTATTTAAATTAAAAGATCCAACTGGGAGATTAATAATATTAAAACCAAAACAGAATTAATAAACGCAGTTGTTGCAAATAGGAATGGAGAGATATTTGATCTTCCGGATTTTGCAAGTGTGGGTATGGCAGGTGAAAATCTATTCCTTTTAACTAAGGCAGACACCATTGATATGCCCTTTGGCAGCGAGCTTATGATGATGCCCCAGAGGAAACCAATTGTTTACAGCTTTGAATCAAAAGAATTTGAAGTTCTTGAATTTAATCCATACGAACCTGATCAGGAAGTGTTTCCGGTTGCAGTTTTCAATTCTCCAGGATATGTGAACAAGTACTTTCCTGCTTATGAAAATGATGACAATGCAGCACTCCTGCCCCTTTTTTCATATGGTGCAACAGGTTTTGGCGCTAATGGTTTTAAATCTGCGGCAATATACATAGATGATGAACCACGGCAGGATTTGAGACTAATGCCTGAAGAAAAAATTCTTGCAGGGATAAAAACAATGCGAAAACAATATCCTGACAACAGGCTTATGCGGCATCTTGAGAACTGTGCCACTGAATACAGCTGCCCTGCCGGGAAAAACTTTTTTCTAAAAAGATATGAAGCTCCCTTGCCAACCGCAAAAACATGTAATGCAAGATGTCTTGGATGCATATCGCTTCAAAAAGAAAACCTTATCACATCTCCGCAAAACAGAATTCAATTCACACCCACTTCTAAGGAAATATTTGAAGTCGCAACAGAGCATATAAAACAGGTTGAAAATGCTGTTGTAAGCTTTGGGCAGGGTTGTGAAGGTGATCCTTTAACTGCCTTTAATGTGATTGAACCTGCCATAAAAAAAATCCGAAAAAACACCTCCTCGGGCACAATAAATTTAAATTCCAATGCAAGTCTGCCTGACCTTGTTGCAAAACTTTTTGATGCAGGCTTAGATTCCTTGCGGGTGAGTATAAACTCTGTCAGGGAATCATGCTATAATACGTATTTCAGACCTAATGGCTACAAGTTAAACGATGTATTTAAAAGTATTGAAACAGGGTTAGACAAAAAAAAGTTTATATCATTAAACTATATTAACTGTGCTGGATTTACAGACTCTGAACTTGAATTTAAAGCTTTGGTTACATTCCTTGAGACATTTCCTGTAAGCATGATTCAATGGAGGAATATGAATTATGACCCTCAAGGGTATTGCAAAACAATGTTTAAAGCTGGAGGGAAATCTGACCCGCTTGGAGTTGGATTTATGATTGATGAACTTACAAAGTTATTCCCAAACCTTATCCATGGGTATTTTAATCCGCCAAAGGAAAAACATGCAAAATAAAATTATTGTTGTAGACCAGACAATCAGGGAAGGCATGCAGCATAAAGGGATTGTATTTTCATATTCTCAAAGACAAAAAATTCTTGAGTTCCAGGAAAAATTAAATATTGATGTATGCCAGGCCGGGTACGCTTCAGCCCATGAAACTGAAGTTGAATATATAAAAAAACTCAATATTGTTTGCAAAAAATCTAAATACAATATAGCTGTTGCAGGCATGGGAAGAGCTCTTCTAAACGACACAAAACTGCTTGTAAAAACAGGGGTTACTAATTTCCATCTTCATTTTCAAATAAAAGATAATTCGCAAAAAGAAAAAACGTTTTCAACATTATCAAAAAGTATTAGCGATATAAGAAAAAAAGTTAAACAAAGTACAATATCAATTGCAATGCTGGATATCGGGAAAACTTCTGATTTGCTAATGAAAGAAGTTCTGGAATATCTAAGTGCAGAGCTTTGTGTTGATATCATTTCTCTGCCTGACACTTCAGGGGTTATGCCTCCAAACCTGATGTTTGACAAAATAAAACAAGCTTGTGAAATAATTAACAAATCTAACACAAAAATCAGCACTCATTGCCATAATGACATGGGCATGGCAAATGCAAATGCTGTTTTGGGAGTGTGCGCAGGTGCAAAGGTGTTAGAAGCTTCTGTACTTGGGATTGGAGAAAGAAATGGCATTGCCGACTTGTTTGTGACAGCTCAAACACTAAAAAAACAAGGATTCAACCTGGATGTCAAAACAGATGATATTGAAACATTTAAAGAGTATTATAATTACATAAATTCGATTTATGAAACCCAGGCCGGACAACCACTTTTAAACTACAACACTCCTGTTTTTGGTGATGCTGTAAAATCACATGTTGCAGGAACTCATGGTATATCGCCATTTGGATTATATTCAGAAGAACAATACTATATTAATCTCTTATGCGGAACCCATCTTGTAGCAAAGTATTTAAAAAAAGAAAATATCCCCTTTAAGCTTAACAATTTAAAAGAAATTACCAATAAAATTAAATCTCAGAGTGTACGACTTGAAAGAAGGCTATATAAAAAGGAGATTATTGAAATTGTAAACTACTTTTCCAAAACAATTGGAACCGCCTGACTGGTCATAATTATCTACCTATTCTTTACTTGACTTGGAAGCCTGGTCATTGGATACTATCAAAAAGCTCCCAAATATATGGAGAAGACAATAATGGAAAAAGAAATTAGATGATAAGTCTTCAGAAACTATTATTGTGTAACATGATAATTATTGCCTTTGTTTCCATAGGATTTTTATACTTTATATGGATTCACAGCGAATATTCATCATTTGTTCTGGAAGCTGAATCTATAAAAAATACATTTGTAACCCAGCAAAAAGAAAGACTTCAGCAAGAAGTACAAAATGTTCTTGGCTATGTTCAGTATATGAGAAAACAGACTGAAAAAAGGCTTAAACACAACATTCAAATGCGTGTTGATGAAGCATATCACATTGCTTTGAATATCCATAAAGAAAATGCCGGTTCAAAACCTGATGCTGAAATAAAAAAAATGATTAAGGATGCCCTTAGACCGATTCGGTTTAACAATGGACAGGGATATTATTTTGCTTTCACAATGGATGGCATTGAAGAGTTATTTGCTGACAGACCGGAAATGGAAGGTAAAAACATGTTAGCGGTTCAGGGGGCCAAAGGTGAATTTGTTGTAAAAGACATGATAGCAATACTGCTTAACAAAAAGGAAGGATTTTACAGCTATACCTGGTCAAAACCAAATGAGAGTGAACATAATTTTAAAAAAATTGCTTTTGTAAAATATTTTGAACCTTACGGCTGGGGAATTGGAACAGGAGAGTATATTGATGATACAAAAGCCCAAATCCAAAATGAAGTGTTGGAAAGGATTTCAGAACTACGCTTTGGCAAGGAAGGTTATTTTTTTGGAAGCATCTATGGCGGCAGACCTTTATTTACAAACGGAAAAATTACCATAGGAACAAAAAGTGTCTGGGATCTCACTGATCCCAATGGTGTAAAACTAATCCAGGCACAAAATATCGCTGCAAAAAAAGAAAATGGTGGCTTTGTCCGTTATTCCTGGCAAAAGATTGACTCAAAAAAGCTTTCACACAAGATATCATATGTCAAAGATATACCGGAATGGGAATGGATTATCGGGGCAGGTATATACCTTGATACTATTGATGATAGCATTATTGGTAAGAAAGAAGCGCTGTACCACGATTTCTTAACAAAAGCGATTTTAAGCTTTGTAGTATTGATTATCATGTCTGGCTTGATCTATCTATGGGCAAAATATAATATAAAAAAAATCCAAGCCAGCATTAAAATCATTTCAGAATTTTTTGAAAAAGCCTCTTCAGAATCGACTTTTATAGAGCCGCATACATTAAAATTCCAAGAATTTAGAGATATAGCAATTTCAGCGAATAAAATGCTTGGTAACCAATTGAAGGCAATGCATGCACTGCAACTAAGCGAAAAAAAACATGAGGCCATAACCAATTCTGCGCAGGATTACATTTTTACTAAAGATATCAGCAGGCGACATACTTTTGTTAACCCAGCAATGGCAAAACTGTTCAAGCGCAGCGTTGGAGATCTGATTGGGAAAACACCAGAGCAAGCTTACGATCCAGATTTTGCAAAAATAATTACGGAGATTGATAACCGTACATTTAATGGCGAAAATGTAAATGAAATCACAACAATAGAAATCAATGGGATAAAATTTGTGTTTCATACGGTGCAGGTTCCGTTGGAGGTCATTGATGGCAAGGTGGTAAGTATCAGTGGGATTATAAGAGATATTACAAAAAACACACTTGCTGATCAAATCCTTAAAGAAGAAAAAAAATTCACAGAGGAAGCTTTAAATGCCCAGATAGATACTTTTTTTGTTTTTAACCCTGATACGGGAAAAGCATTACGATGGAATAAAACATTCAACATAGTTTCTGGTTACTCTGACAAGGAGATCCTGTCCATGAAGGCACCAGACAGCTATTACAGCCCGACTGATCTTGAAAGAGCTTCAGTATTTATTGAAAAAATGTTAAAAAATGAGTCCGGTACTATTGAGCTTTCTTTAATCACAAAGAACGGGCAGAAAATTCCCACTGAATACACTGCATCAGCTGTTACAAACTCCCGGGGAGACACCAAATATATCATCGCTGTTGGAAGGAATATTACAGAGCGTAAACAGATTGAAAAAGAAAAGCATCAATCGGAACAACGTGTTGCCGAACAAGAGCAACATGCACTGGTGGGCCGGATTGCAGGAAAAATATCCCATGATTTTAATAATATTCTGGGTGTTATTATGGGTAATACTGAACTCTCACTTCTTGACTGTAAGGATGCTGAAATAAGAAAAACTTTAGAATTGATATTTGAGCAGACTGTGCGGGGAAAAAACTTAACAAAAAATCTGGTTGCCTTTGCCAAAGACCAGGAACCCAAACAGGAATTCTTTAGAATTAGTAAAAAAATTGATCTTGTTCTCAATTTGTTAAAAAAGGATCTGGAAGGAATTAAAGTTATTAAAGAAGATCAGACAGGAGTGCCAGAGATGCTTGCAGATGCAGGCATGATAGAACATGCCCTTGTAAACCTTTTACAAAACTCAATTCATGCCTTGAGCATGGTTAAACATCCTGTCATAATTATCCATACATATTCCAGTAATGATAATATATGTTTTGAAATTGAGGATAATGGATGTGGTATACCTGAAAAAAATCTGGGGGATATTTTTGAACCGTCTTTCACTCTTAAGGGCAGTATGGATGTATCCCAATCTTATAAAAGCGATATTAAAGGAACAGGATATGGGATGGCAAATGTAAAAAAATATATTGAGCAGCACAATGGATCTATTTCTGTAGAATCTGAACCAGGCTCAGGTACAAAATTTACAATCAGTCTGCCGGTTATAAATAAGGAATTAACAATTGAAGAAAAAGCACAAATTAAAAAAAAGAAAACCCAGTTTAAAAAATCGATATTGATTATTGAAGATGAACAGGCAATATCTTATGTCCAACATAGGATATTAACACAAGAGCCTTACAACCACAAAGTTGACATTGCTGATAATGGACAGACTGCAATGGCTTTATTCGATAAAAATGGATATGATATTATAAGTCTGGATTATGTTCTTCCAGGAAATATTAACGGAAAAGATATATATAAGCATATCAGAAGAACAAACAAAATAATTCCGATACTTTTTATCTCAGGCAATATAGAATTTTTAGAATCAATAAAAACGTTGAAACAAAAAGATGCGAATATTGATCACCTGTCAAAGCCCTGCCAGAATATAGAATATGTGAATAGCATAAATGAACTGCTTGAAAAAAGACAATAGCCAACCTAAAATCTTAGTTATCAATCCTTAAGATTTTTCAAAAAAATCTTGCAAAAAAGTGAATAATCTGGTTGACTAAAGAGTTTTGTTGTATATTTTATTGTATAATATGATTTTGAAATAACGGGGTCGGTTTGGATATAGATGTTCAGGGTATTGTAGTAATTGCAGGGAATTATGGAAGTGGCAAAACTGAAATAGCTGTCAACCTTGCCTTGCATAAAAAAAAGGCAGGGCTTAATGTAAGCATTGCTGACCTTGACCTTGTCAACCCATATTTCCGAGCTCGTGAAGCACTTGACCCTCTTGAAAAATCAGGCATTAAAGTTGTCTTACCTGATAAAAAGTATTTCAATGCTGATTTACCAATTCTCTCGCCTGCAGTCGCAAGCATGATTAAAGATTCTTATGATCTTGCCATTCTTGATGCCGGAGGGGACGATGTCGGGGTAACAGTGCTTGCAGCATTAAAAGACAGCTTTTCCGGAAAAGATGTAAAAATGATTCAGGTTGTAAATCCTTACAGGCCTTTTACACAGGATGTTGAAGGATGTATTAAAATAAAAGAAGAGATTGAAAAATCGTCATATTTAAAAATTAACGGTATTGTCGGCAATGCAAATCTTATTGACGAAACAACACCGGAAACAATTTATTATGGGTATGAATTGTTACAGGAATTATCTCAAAAAACAGGTCTGAAAATTGAATTTATCACAGCTGCTACAGATATTCTTCCTCAACTTGATTTGAATAAATTCGACTGCCCAATCTTACCAATTCACAGAGGTCTTGTACCTCCATGGAAAAAAAGTAATATAACAAAGGAGTATTAGCATGGGATATGAGCACATTATTGATTCAGAAAGATGTAAAGGATGTGGGCTATGTGTAAATTTCTGCCCCAAAGAAGTCCTTGCAATTTCTGATAAAGTAAACCCAAAAGGGCACTTTCCAGTATTTCAGGAAAAACCTGAAGATTGCATCCATTGTTCGATATGCTGTATTATGTGTCCGGATGTAGCCATAACAATTAAAGAGACAGCCTGAAAGGAGATATTTTAATGGCAAAAGTTTTAATGAAAGGTAACGAAGCTATAGGAGAAGCTGCAATCAGAGCGGGATGTCTTAACTATTTTGCATACCCTATCACTCCCCAGTCTGAAGTTGCTGAATATCTGGTAAAAAGAATGCCTGAAGAGAATGGTACTTTTTTACAGGGAGAAAGCGAAGTTGCAGTAGGTTATATGATTTTTGGAGCTGCGGCCTGTGGTGAAAGAGTAATGACAACTTCATCAAGCCCTGGAATTAGTTTGATGAGTGAATCCATAAGTTATATTGCAGCAGCAAGATGCCCTGCAGTCTTTGTAAATATTGTTCGTGGGGGCCCGGGGCTTGGTGGAATATTACCTTCCCAGGGAGATTATTTTCAGGCCACCAAAGGTGGCGGACATGGTGATTATCATTTGCTTGTAATGGCTCCCGACGGAGTTCAGGAAGCAGTTGAGATGACTATGAAAGCTTTCCCTCTTGCTGAAAAATACAGAGGCCCTGTCATGGTACTTGGTGACGGACTCATAGGACAGATGATGGAACCGGTTGAATTCCCTGAAGACCTTTATGTTGAGCCAACCAACAAAAATGAATGGGCAACAAATGGTATGGATACAAGAGGCAGCAAAACAAAAAATATTGTAAAATCTCTTTATCTTGATTCTGACGAACTAAATAACAACAACCTTACTTTAAAAGAACAATACAAAAAAATGCAGCAGGAAGTAATGTATGAAAAATACAATACTGACACTGATTATAAAGTTCTTATTGTGAGTTACGGCACCATGAGCAGAGTCTGCAGAACAGCTATTGACAACATGAAAGATCAGGGGATTGAGATTGCGATGTTAAGACCAAAAACCCTGTTTCCTTTTCCAGGAA
>JAGLLQ010000177.1 GCA_023140455.1 Desulfobacteraceae bacterium
TTTTCATTATTTTTGTTACAGGAGCTCCGCCTTTGGAAAAAGTGAGTAGTTGTTTTGTAAGATCTCTGGCTCTGAAACAGGATTTTTCAGTTTCTATTAACAACTTTGTAATTTTATCTTCAGCGTCAGCATGCATCTGAGCTATAGATAAATTTCCTATTATTACGCTCAGGATGTTGTTAAAATCATGTGCTATACCGCCTGCAAGCAAACCTATAGATTCTAGTTTTTCGACCCGGATCAATTCATTTTTCATTTTCTCTTTCTCATCTATTTCTTTTTGCAGATTGATATTTGACTCTACAAGGGCGGCGGTACGTTCCTGAACAGTTTTTTCAAGCTCAAGGTTCAGCGTTTCCAATGCATTGTTAGATTTCGCAAGCTCGACATTCACTCTTTTAAATTCATAATTAGCATTTTTAAGTTTTAATACATATTCTGCTTCAGTTTTCGCTGCATCTTTAAGAGCATTCTCGTTCCGGAGCAATGTTTCAGACATTTTATTAAAAACTGCACCTATTTCACCTATTTCATCTTGCGCTGAAAAATCAACTTTGACACCAAAAGTTTTGTTATCAAGTTTTTCCATTGCATTTTTTAATATTAAGACAGGTTTTATGATAAAGTGTGATAATGATAAGTACAAAACCAATGAGATAATAAGTATTATTCCAATATAAAGAATGATAAAAGCAATCAAAACCTGACTTAATTGTTTGTTTATCTTGGTGAAATCATAGTAGATTTTAATATATCCAAGCTGTTCATCAATTACTTTAATAACTGAAGTATATGAGGCAATGTTTTGAGCATGAACAATCTTTCTTTTAAAGATAGCATTGCTATCAAGGCTTTCCATCTCCTGCCCGTAGAGTTTTTTTGTAAAGCCTGTGCCTGCTGAGGATAATAATGCTCCATTTCTATCAAAAATACTTACTCCTGAGATTCCTTTAATCTTTACTATTTCTTTTAATGATTCCTGAAGTGCTATCTCTTGTTCTGCAAAAATTTCATTTGCAATATCCTCACGATTCTGTTCAAAAACTATGCTCAAAAGAGTGTTACTATCATCATATTTCTGTTCCTGTACTCTTACACCTATAGAATACAGAACAAAACCACATACAAATGCAAACATCAGACATGCAATTAAAATGATAGTATTAATTTTAAAACCAAGGCTGATTTTTTTAATATTTTTACTCATTTATACAATCCATTATCTTTCTATAGTGTCACTCAGGCTTAACAGTTTTGTAATATTTAATTTTCCCATTAGAAATTTGATTAACAACTGCATTTTTAACAGGGTTTCGGTTATCATTAAAAGTTATTTTCCCGGTAATTCCATGAAATGTTCTGGTGTTTTTTATAGCATTGCGTATTTTTTTTCTATTCAGGGATTGTGCTCGTTCTATTGCATCAGCCAATAAAAACACTGCATCATGTGAAAGAGCAACTGCTGAAGTAATATTCATTTTAGAAGAATATTTTTTTACATAGGCAAGAGAAACAGAAGACTCAAATTTCTCAGACCAATGTGTACAATAATAGCCCTGTTTTATATAGCTGCCACCGATTTTCAAAAAATTTTCAGAGCCCAGGCCATCTCCTCCAAGAGGGATTGCCTCAATGCCTGCAAGCGAAGCCTGCTTTGCAAGGAACCCACTTTCATCATGGCCTGAAAAAAAAATTACATCAGGGTTATAATTTTTTGTCTGTGTAATAAGATTTTTTGAGCTTTTCAATCCAGGTTTGTATAAAGCTGAAAACAAGACTTTTCCATTTAATTGTTCAAACATTTTTTGAAATTCCTTGGACAGCCCAAGGCTGTAATCACTTGTAAGATCAGTAAATATTACTGCTGAAGTGGCATTTAACTCTTTAATGGCAAAATTACCCATAACCTGACCTTGAAAATCATCGATAAAACAAACACGAAATATATAATCCCCAACTTCTGTAACTTTTGGACTGGTTGCAGTGCCGCAAATCATTGGGATACCATGCTTTTGGGCAGACTTGGCAGCAGCAATAGCATGGGAACTCCAGACTGGTCCTATAATAGCTGTAACATTCCTAGCAGCAGCTTTATCTGTGGCAATTTTTGCACCTATGGGTGTACTTTGATTATCAATAATAGAAAGTTCTACTTTTTTATCTAAGATCCCTCCTGACGCATTGATTTCATTAACTGCATTAATGAGTCCATTAAGAGAGGCTTTATATGATTTTGCAGCATTACCGGTTAATGCAAAAGCTGCTGCTATTTTAATTGTTTCTTCTTTAACAGATTTTACAAATGTTGATGTCTTATTATCAAATTTAATAACTATAACTTCTTTCCCAATTGGATCGCCGGTTCCATCAAAAGTAATAATTCCTGTAGCTCCATGAAAATCAACAGTTCTTGCCAGAGCTGTTTGAATTTTTTCTCTATCAAGAGTGCCAGCCTGCCTAACTGCATTGGCAAAAATACCAACAGCATCATACGTCATGGGAATATAAGCATTATACACTGATTTATTATTATAATTTTTGTAAAACAATTTTTTCATATGCTGGGAGGCAGGGTTGGGAAGATCTTTGTGCCAGGTGACTGTAGCATAACATTTATTTAAAAAATCTCCGGCATAATCATACATCTTTGTTCCCCATCCATCGCCCCCAAGAAACGTGGCTGTTATGCCCAGATTTTTTCCCTGTTTTACCGCAAGAGCACTGTCTCTGGTATAACCCGGGATAAAGACAACATCAGGTTGTAGTTTTTTTACCTTTGAAAGAATATCTGAGAAATCAATACTCTTACCCATATAATTCCCTCGAAATATAACTTTGCCACCATTTTTTTCAAACCAGCTTGTAAAAAATTCAGCCAGAGTTAAACTGTACGTTTCATTGATGTTTTGCAAAACTACTGCTGTTCGTGCGTTAAGATCTTGAAAAGCAAATTTTGCCATAATTTTTCCCTGGAGTTCGTCAGTAAAACAAACCCGGAAAATATAATTACCAATTCTTGTAACTTGTGGATTTGTAGATCCAGGGGTAATCATAGGAATTTTTGCATTTTGCAACACAGGCGCCATGGCAAGAGAATGAGAACTCCATGCCGCTCCGATTACACCAGTTACCTGAAGTTTTAC
>JAGLLQ010000178.1 GCA_023140455.1 Desulfobacteraceae bacterium
ATGAAATCAAAATGGGATAAAAAGGCATTGACAACTTCTTTAACTCCGGTTCCGTTTTGTGCAATGGTTTTTAGTACCTTAGCCTGCCAATTGGCTTTCCCATTTATTATAGATGGTTTGCGCATCTCAATCATCATGTTTAACTGATGAACAGACGCATCAGCATCCGGCTTGTCGCTCTTGTTAACAATAAAGATATCTCCGGTTTCAAGGATGCCGGCCTTAACTGCCTGGATACCATCTCCTGCTCCCGGGATAGTAACAATCCCGATGGAATGGGCAAGGCTTGCGATGTCAAACTCTGCCTGTCCTGCCCCCACAGTTTCAATGATGATAATTTCATATCCCATAGCATCAAAGACAATCACAGCATCTTTTGTAGCCCGGGAAATGCCACCTTTTTGTCCTCGTGATGCCATGGATCGAATAAATACTTTTTCATCGGTTGCATGGCGCTGCATACGTAACCGATCCCCTAAAATAGCACCGCCGGAAAAGGGGCTTGAGGGATCAACAGCCAGAATAGCTATCTTTTTATCAAGTTCACGAAATTCTGTAATAAGCGCATCAATCAAGGTAGATTTACCCACACCCGGCGATCCAGTAATACCAATAATAAAGGCTTTACCAGCATGAGGGTACAAAAGCTTGAGCTTCTCAAATGAGGTCGGATCATTATCTTCAATAAGACGGATCATCCTTGCCCCTGCTTTCTGATTCCCCTGTAGTATGTCCTCTATTTCAGGCACTCTTCTTATTTATTTCCTCTTGTTTTAATTCACTCAAAACCACATCTCTTCCTTTGATGATATGCTGCCGCACAAGTTGTTCAACCTTGTTCTCATCACGGTCTTTTATGGCATCAAGCATTTTAATATGATCTTCATTACTCTCATGGGCATATTCAGTATGATTTAAAATAATCTTTCTGAACCTTGAAATTTGGGCACGAAGCTGGTTGATCATCTTGATCAATTTCGGGCTTTTACTCAAGCTGTAAAGAATATCATGGAATTGAGTATTAATTTCCTGAAGTTTTTCACTCCCTTTTTTCAATTCAAGGCATTTCTGGTATTCCTTCATCTTTTTTTCCAGAGGAACCAGATCCTTACCATTATGGTTGACAGCTGCAAGCCGTGCTGCATAGGCTTCAAGAACACTCCTGATGCCAAAAGTATGCTCAATGTCATCCTTTGTCAAAGTGACCACCTGGAAACCACCTGATGAAGTTTTTTCAATCCAGTCTTCTCTTTCAAGCTTGTGGAATGCTTCACGCAGAGGTGTTCTGCTGATACCTAGCATATCAGCAATTTTGCTTTCGACAAGCCTTGAACCAGGCATTATGGTCTGATCAATAATGGCCTTTTGCAAATACTCAAAGACGTCCTGACCTAAGAATCTTCTTTCCTTGAAATTAGCATCCAGCTTCATTAAATAATTCCTTTTTCCTTAAACTCGGCAAGAGTCGCCTCATCATATCCAAGCTTATCACCATAGATTTCCTGATTCTGTTCACCAAATCTTGGAGGGAAACTAAGTTTTTGATCAGATTCCTCAAGAAAAGGTGTCATGTTGGGTGGTGGAGCAAGAGTCACTTTTGTTCCGGTTTTAGGATCTTCTGAAGTGAGAATTCGTCTTGCAACTAGAGGATCTTCAACCACTTCATTTACATTTTTAATTTTTGAGATTGGCACAGTAATTGAGTTGAACAGCTCAATAAGCTCTTCCGAGGTATACTTTTCTGTGATGGCATTAATAGACTTGTTCAAATTTATAACATCTTCAATCCTGCCCTGATTCTTCTTATACTCTTCCTTTGCAAGGGATTTGAACATATCCTGAGAAACCATGTTATTCCATTGCTTATCATTACCGACAGCAAGGTATACAAAACCGTTGCTGGTTTTATATACCGATACCGGGCTGAAAAATTCATGGGTGTTACCTCTTCGGGAAATGTTTGCACCAAAACTTTTAGAAAGTGCAATGGGGACTGTCAGCCATGATACACTGGATTCAAACATGGACAAATCAATACGTGTGCCCTCACCTGTTGCAGCGCGTTTGAAAAGAGCTTTCATTAAAAGTCCATATCCGTGTTCGGAGGTTCCCATGTCAGGTAAAGGAATGCCCAATACCTGCGGATCTGCATCAGCTTCACCGGTAAGCTCCATTAAGCCGGATCTTGCCTGGAGAATGGGATCATAAGCTCCTTCATTTGAATCCGGACCAAATCCTGTAAGTCCAAGCCAGATAATATCAGATTTAACTTCTTTTATTATGTCATAGGACATCCCAAGTTTTTCATAGTTTTTTGGCAATTGATTGGTAATAAATATATCAACGTCAAGCTCTTTAATCAGCTTTTTGAATATTTCCTGCCCCTTCGGATCAGCCATATTCAAAGATAAGGCTTTTTTCCCGGAGTTGATGCAAAGATAATAAGAGTTCATTCTCTTTTCATCCAGTACATTTTCACCAATGAATCTGTTTGGATCCCCATAAACAGGATGTTCAAGTCTTATGATATTCATTCCGTCCTGGGCAAGTCTATATGTAAGATATGGGGCAACTGTTGCTTGTTCTAGTGATAACACTGTTAGATTCTTAAAAAGTTCCATAAATTTCTCCTAAAAAATAGATATAATTTACTCTATCTATATTGTATACTGTATACAATTATTGTCAATATCTTTCTTACACCATTTTCCTGCCAGCCTCATAGCAGGTATCAAAAATTTTTAAATTCTTTTCCTTAAAAGGTCCGGGGCTGTTTGTATCCACTGTAGCCCTTAAATCATCTGCACTCAAAGGTCCCAACCCAAAGGCTGCATAGAATGCAACCATGGCAAGATTAGTGGACTTTGGAGATCCGAGTTCCATGGCGGTTTTAGAAGCTTCCATGGCTCTTGGTTCAATCTCCATCTTGTCAAGATATCCTGCAACTCGTTTATCTGGAAAAGCATCACTTGGTGCATTAGCAAAGAGTTTACCACCTTTTTTCAAATAAGGCAGATATCGATATGCTTCTGACTCATCCATAGATATTAAAAAATCTGCTGCCCCAGCTCTTATCAAGCTGGATTTTGTATCACCAATCCGTAAATGAGACACTACAGATCCACCCCGCTGAGCCATACCATGGGTTTCAGCACCTAATATATTGTATCCTTTATTTAAAGCAGTTGTGGCAAAAATTTTGGTCATAAAAAGAATCCCCTGCCCACCTAAACCGCTTAATACATAATTCACAGTCTTCATATTTTTTTATCTCCTTAAGCTCTGACAATGGCGCCCTGTGGGCAAATATCCAGACATACACCGCATTGGGCACAAAGGGTCTGGTTTATTTCTGTTTTCTCATTTTCAGCATCCACATATAATGCCGGGCATTCAAATCTGGTATGACAAAAACCGCATTCATTACAGTCATCAGTGACTGTTACTGCAATCTTTTCCGGGATGGCCTGATCCCTGAAACCAATTACACAGGCATGTCTTGCAATAATAACAGCAATTGAACCTTCATCACTGTATGCATACTCAGCAGCATCTTTTACTGTTTTGATCATGGCCTTGGTATCAAAGGGATCAACTACTTTAAGATATTCTACACCACAGCCCTTTACAATTGTTTCAAGTTCAATGGAATTGCCTTTTCTGCCGTCAACTCTCTTATCCTGGGTTATAGCTGGCTGCATTCCAGTCATGGCAGTAATATAATTATCCAGAATAACCAGAACAAATCTTGAGTCATTATAAACAGCATTTATTAAAGCAGTTGTACCGGAATGAAAAAATGTAGAATCCCCCATGGTTGCCACAATGGGTTTTTTAACATCATCCTGGATATAGGCGTTCCAAAAACCTGACCCCATGGTGATACCGGCACCCATGTCAAGCACTGTATCAA
>JAGLLQ010000179.1 GCA_023140455.1 Desulfobacteraceae bacterium
CTTCATCATCTTTACAGGCAAAATGGGCAACACCACTTTTAGTGTTATGAGTCATTGCTCCACCCAAATCTTCAAACGTAACCTCTTCACCGGTAACTGCTTTAATTACATTGGGTCCGGTTATGAACATATAACTTGATTCTTTCACCATAAAAACCCAGTCAGTCATTGCAGGAGAGTAGACTGCGCCACCCGCTGTAGGTCCCATTATTGCAGAAATCTGAGGTATCACACCGGAAGCTGCTGAATTTCGAAAAAATATCTCACCATATCCTGATAAAGCATCAACACCTTCCTGAATCCTTGCTCCGCCTGAATCATTTATACCAATAATCGGAACTCCTGATTTTAATGCCATATCCATTACTTTGCATATCTTTTTAGCCTGCATTTCACCCAGGCTTCCTGCTCGTGCTGTAAAATCCTGAGAATATGCAAATACTACTCTTCCTTCAATAAGACCATGTCCGGTTACTACACCGTCTGCCGGGATTTCAATATTTTCCATGCCAAAATTTGTGCATCGATGGGTCACAAACATATCAATTTCTCTGAAAGAACCTTTATCGAAAAGGATATCAAGGCGTTCCCTTGCATTGAGTTTGCCCTTTGCACGCCTTTTTTCAAGGGCTGCCTTTCCTCCCATTTCTAAAATCTTGTTTTCCCGCTCCTTTAGCTTAAGAATCTTATCTGCAATTACTCCCATGACAATTCCTTCCTTATATATATTATTCTGTCTAAATTTATTTTCATGTTTCACTGCTATCTATACTAAAACGCCATGCACAATACCAGTCCATTGGGTGGTCATCAGGTGGACAGGCAATACACTCTGTTTTTATTCTTTTATCAATGGCTCTTGCAAAATATGCATATTCTACAAGTCCTCCTGATTTGCATGGATAATCATCAAGCTCTTTTCTCTTTCTTGCAACCTGAACCCTGCACTCATTCATTTGAAATTCAAAACTATTATCAGTCTCATTAACTATTGACTGTTTATTTATCATTGAATACATACGGAATCCAAGTGCTTTTTTTAGACCATCTAATCCCGGACTTTCTCCAAGGTTTAAAAATGTACTGATAGAACCAGCTTCGTAAGGAGAAAACTGAGCCCAGCATGAATCATTACAACGTTTTGCATCATTCATACCCCTGTCAAATTCTACAGCCTGAAACCAGACCCCATCATTTACAAGCCAGTTTTTTGCAATGACTTTCATAAGCTCTGAGCTTTTGTCATTATCCATTTGCAAAAGTGCATCAGGAATTCCATCTTTTTGATCAAAACCCAAAACTTCAGAAAGTTTTTTCATCTGAATAGAAAGGCCGCGTTGAGTTGCGGTTTCTAAAACCTCAAGAGCCTTGTCCATACCCATCTGATGCCTTACCTCTGTAAACCATAGAGAATAATGAACAATAATTCTGTTAAACATGTTAAGTATAAATTTTGACCTCTCTTCCTTTGAAAGATCAAAAGGAAGTTTTGCACTATCAGTATTCGAGTCAACCATTTCAGCACCTCCCTAATTAAATCTGTAATATGATACAAAAATGAACGAGCGCTCAGTCATGTTACATTCTTATAAATTATAAATTTGGCATATAAATCAAATA
>JAGLLQ010000018.1 GCA_023140455.1 Desulfobacteraceae bacterium
ATCGGTACAATGAAAATAAACGAAGAAGTTGATGCTTTATTAACCATGGGTATTGACCCTGTTTATTTCCTGGCTTTACCAAGGATTTTTGCAGCAGCCATAGTCACACCTTTATTAGTTCTTTTTGCTGATCTTGTGGGTATCCTTGGTGGTGCTATTGTACTTATATCACTTGGGCATCCAATTTCTGCCTACTATGCCCAGGTTGTAAATCAGGTTTCAGTCATGGATTTAACAGGAGGATTATTAAAAGCATTTGTGTTTGGAATTTTAATTGCAGCTACTGGATGTTTTAAAGGATTAAGAACACAATCAGGACCCAGCGGAGTTGGTGTTGCGACAACACAGGCTGTTGTAAATTCAATAATAATTATTGCATTGGCAGATGCTGTCTTCTCAATAATATTTTACATCTTTAATATATGAATACAGAAAAAAACAAAACAAACATAATAGAGGTTAAAAATCTGAAAGCAGGTTACAAAGACCTTATTATTGTTGATAATATTTCGTTTTCAGTACAAAAAGGAGAAATATTTATTATCCTTGGAGGCTCCGGCTGTGGGAAGAGTACTCTTCTGAAGATTATGACAGGCCTTTTAAAGCCCATGGCAGGGAATGTTCTCATAAATGATAAAGATATATATAACAGCCACGGACAGGAAAAAGTGTCAATTTTAAAAAATATTGGCGTGATGTTTCAAAACGGAGCACTTTTTGGATCAATGAACCTTCTTGAGAATGTTAAACTCCCGCTTATAACACATACATCCCTTGACACAGAAACCATGAATCTCATTGCATATATAAAATTAAGCCTTGTGGGCCTTAAGGATTCTGCTATGCTGATGCCTGATCAGATCAGCGGCGGAATGAGAAAACGTGCTGCAATAGCAAGAGCTATGGCTCTGGATCCGGAAATTATCTTCTTGGACGAACCGTCTGCAGGACTTGATCCGGTTACTGCTGCACAATTAGACAAATTAATATTAAACCTTGCAGAGAATCTTGGCATTACATTTATTATGGTAACCCATGAACTTGAAAGTATATTTGATACAGGTCAAAGAGTTATAATGCTTGATAAAGATACAAAAGGCATAATTGCTCAGGGAAACCCGCATGACCTGAAAAATTATAAAGATAATAAAAAAGTTTTTACATTTTTTAACAGGCTGGCAGACTGAATAAAATGAATGATAATACAAAATTTTTCAAAATAGGCATGTTTGTAATCGTTGCAACTACTATATTAATAGTTGGTCTGATAATTTTTGGCGCTGGTAAGTTCTTTGATAAAAAATTTTATTGCGAAACATATTTTAATGAATCTGTCCAAGGGCTTAATGTTGGATCAGGTGTAAAATATAAAGGCATGGACATAGGTTCTGTTGAATCGATAAAAAGTGCAGCAAGCGAATACGGTCAAAACAGTCAATACATCCTTGTTACTTTCTCCATTAATGATAATGCAATGTTTGCTAAATCAAAAAAAGGAATAGAAATAATAGTTAACGAGGGGTTGCGGGTCAAATTAGGGCTTCAGGGTCTAACTGGTGCTGCATATATTGAAGCAGATCATATTGAAAAAAATAAAATACAGGACTTACCCATAGCATGGGAGCCTGAAAATCCTTATATACCTTCTGCGACCAGCACGATTACAAGGCTTACTGACTCCATAAGTAAAATCGTTGAAGGAGTTGAATCAATCAAATTTCAAGCTCTTGCAAATGATCTTGCAACTCTTCTTAGAACTTTGGATACAAAAATCAATGATATAGAAACAGAAGAAATACTTGGCAGTACTTTAAAGCTTGTTAGCAGTGCAAGCAGAATTGTAAATAATGCAGAGAAACCTTTATCAAAATTTATCAAAGACCTTGGTGAGGCGGGGGCAGACGTCAAGATTGCTGCTAAAAACACCAAAACAATGATAAAAAATGTAGACAATTCACTCTCAGGTGTTTCTCCAGCAATAGAACAGTTTAACAAAGCATGTGCGCAGATAAATGAAACAGTTTACTTTAGAAAACATGATATTGAGATTATTCTTGATGATTTGAAGAAGATGTCTGCCAATCTTGAAGAGGTGAGTGAGAATCTTAAAACTTATCCGGGCTCTGTAATTTATGGTTCTCCTCCTGATAAAAAAGAATAAAAACAGTATTAAAATGACTTAAAACATAATTCGTTTATAAAAAAGGAAAATAATGAAAAAAAGCAAAGCGATTTATTACATCTTTTCATCACTTATAAGTGTTTATGTTTTACTCTTTTTTGCAGGCTGCAACCTTATAAGTTTAGACAAGACAGAACCTGAAAAGACTTTTTTTTCTTTTAATGAAATAGAAGGCAGCACCATTATTAAAAAAAACCAAAAATTATTTTCAAGCCTTATGTTAATGGAATTCACAGCAACCTCAGATTTTAAAGGGAATCAGTTTATCTACAAAAATAAGAATCACTATTTTAAAGATTACTACAACAGGTTCTTTTCTCCACCTGCAAAAATGATAAAAAATAAGTGTGCTAAATGGCTCAATTCAACAAAATCACAAATATCGTTTTCTGATCTTATTCTTAAAGGAGAAATTCTTGAGATATACTGCGACAGGACTAATAACAAACAATCTGCTGCAATAATAAAAATCAGGTTCAGTCTTATAGAATATAATAAAACGAACAAAATTATTATGCAAAAAGATTTATTGTCTGGTGTAAAATTTAACAATTTCACACCAGACAATCTTATAACCGCATGGACAAATTGTTTAGAGGAAATATTCAAAAACCTTGAATATGAAATCTCATCTTCAATTTAAGGTATTGCATCAAAGGCCTCTGCAATATGCCTTGCAAATATATTATTTATTTTCTCAATGTTCCCTAATCCATGACTGACTACATTCACTTTAACACCAAGGCTCTCAAGTCTTTTTTGCCAGGAATCATTTCCTTGAGTTAAATCTTTTTCAAAATGAAGACCAGCAACAAGCAAAAAAGGAATAAGTGTTACCTTTTTAAAGCTCCGGCTTTTAATCTTTTTTATTGTTTCTTCAATACCAGGGTATCCTTCAACAACTCCCGTAAAAATTCTTTTCCCATATTTATCTCTTAAGAAATTCTCAAAAACAGGATAAGATGTCCATGAAGGATGATCAGTTCCATGTCCTACAAAAACAGCAGCCTCATCTTCTGGTTCAGGGATCAGCTCTTTCACTGCCTCTGCTGTTTCCTTGTAATCCTGAGCAGATGTTAATAAAGGCAAACCCATGGAGATTCTGATATCAAGTTTTAAAGCTTCCGTGACAAGCCTCTGGAATTCATGACCCCAGATAATGTGCAGAGATTGAACCACTGCCCATTCATGTCCTTTTTTTTTCAATTCTTTTAAAACTTCCACAGGGTCTTTTATGGTATGATTACTCTCTTCTTTCCTTTTAGCTTTCACCATTCTTGAAGTGAATGCCCAAATAGCTGGATGGTCATTAAAATTTTGTTTAATAATCTCATCCATATATTCATAAGTTTGGAAAGCTTTTTGCGTTGTTCCAAAAGCCGTTAACACAATTGGTGTTTTCATACTTAAACCTGTTCTGACAATAGATTGTTCAGGTAGGTCTGAACAAAAATAATTAATTCATCCACCTCTTCTCTGGATACTTTTTTAACTGTGTTAAGTTTGTCATTCAGTTGAAGATCATCTTTGCCAATAGCTTTTTCAATAAAAAAAGTCTCAACCTCACAACCTGGAAGAAGGTGGCCACAGCCGCCCACAGTTCCTAAAAATTCTCCTTTAAGCAAGATGGGAACAGCAAATTTAACAAACCCTGCATCGCATTCATCAACAAGAGGTTGTTTTGTTTTGGCAAGAGTTGCGCCAAAATATTGATTTACCATTGCACATATTGCTGCAATCCCCTCAGGATATGATTTAATTGCAGGACATACCTCATTTGCAAAGGCCATATAGGATGTTACACGATTCCCTTGATTATTATACACACATGCATTCATACCGGAATGATTATGTATTGTTTTTTCAAATTCTTCCCATTTCTCAACTAAAGCAATATCTGTAAGATTCATAAAACTCCTCCACACTTCATCGTTAACTACATTATCAAACTTATAATAAATTATCCTGTTTTAGATTAGTAATAATTTGAGCAGTTGAGTGATCACGATCCATTGTATAAAAATGAAGTCCCAGGACACCTTTTTTCAGCAGGCCTTTGCACTGTTCAGTCGCAAAATCAATACCAATGTCCAAAATAGCATCCTTATCTTCAGCATCTACATTGTCAAGTTTACCCTGTAACTCAGAAGGTATTTCAGAACCGCATACACTGGAAAGAATTTTGGTTAATTTAATAGTATAGACCGGCATAATCCCAGGGATAATCGGGACATCAATACCGGCACTCCTGCATTTATCAACATAATCAAAAAAATACTGATTATCATAAAAATACTGTACAACAATATATTGGGCCCCGTTGTCAACTTTCAGTTTAAGATATTCAATATCTTTATCAAGGCTTTCTGCTTCAACATGTGCTTCTGGGTATCCTGCGCAACCTAAAGTAAAATCATAATTCGTATTTATAAAGGCTATCATTTCAGAAGCATAGGAGAAACTGTCAGGATGTGGAATAAAATCATCATCCATTGGTTTGTCACCCCGGATTACAAAAATGGTTTTCACTCCAAGGTCTTTATATTTATCTAAAATCTCTCTGCTTTCATCAGGACCAATTCCATATCCTGCAATATATGCTACAGTTGGAATATTTTTATCAATCATAATTTTTTTAACTGTTTGATATGATCCATCCCTGTCAGATCCACCAGCTCCAAAAGTTACTGACATATAATCAGGGTTAAGTTCAGAAAGATTATCTATAATTGTATCAAATTTCTCTGCTGCTTTTTCACTCCGTGGAGGAAAAAATTCCATTGAAATTATTGGTTCATCTTTTTTATATAACTTTGCAACATCCATTAATATATTCCCTATAGTAAATACTGTTTTTATCCAACATTCTCTACTTTAATAATTTCCGGGATCTCATTTATTAAAACCTTTTCAATCCCCTGTTTCAGCGTAATCTGAGACATAGCACAACCAGCACAGGCACCAGTTAATCGTACTTTTACAACTCCATTATCATCAACATCAACAAGCTCAACATCTCCGCCGTCCTGCATAAGCATTGGCCTTATTTTATCGATAACTTCCTGAACTTTTTCTTTCATATAAAATATCCTCTATTTAGTCTGAAACTTATTCCAAAACTTTGGGAGTATATCCTGCAGGAAGATGAGCTGTTCCTAAAACACAAGGGAGACCAGTCTCTTTGTGAACTTTTTCAGCAATCTCATCAAGGTGGTCGCAAAAACCACCATCAGTTGCATCCCAACCTTTATCTGTATTCTTGGAAAAAGCACAAGTAACAAAATGCATTGCTTCTGCGCCTTTTGCCTTAAGAATTTTAGCAAGTCCAACTGTGTTATCTCCTGGGCAGCGACATGTAAAAACACCAGCAAGCTCGCATTCATCATACTTTTCAAAGCCCTGCACTGCTTTATCTATACATGTAAAATCACCTGTTAGAGGACATCTGTTTTCATTTTTTTCACAACGTATCATTGCAATCTTTGTCATTTTCTTCTCCTGAATTTAATTTTCCTACATTTAGTTAGATTTAAACTGATTTATATTCTACCTGATTATCAGCCAATTAAATTCTTCACAGACCTCCGTCTCTGCAACCACCCATTCCTCGTCCTCCGCCACCTCTGCCACCTCCACGGCCAGAGCCGCCCCTGCATCGTCCTCCGCCACCCATGCCGCGGCCACTGCCCATACCCGAACCTGCATTTTGAGGTTGAACATTTCCAACTGCTGAATCACCATTGACTCCGGCTTTTTCAGCGACCGTTGCTTCAGTTACCGGCTTTAAACCGCCTTGCTTAAATTTTTCAACTGCTTCTTTAACACTGCCTGAAAACCCGGTAAAGACATCAACTTTAGCTGTAGAAAAAACCTGCATTGCTTTAGGTCCGCAATTGCCGGTCAATACAGACTGAACTCCTTTTGAAGCCACAAAACTCGCAGATTGTATACCTGCACCGCCGCTCAAAGCAATATTCTCGTTATTGAAAGATTCAAAACTCATATCTTTGGTATCGATAATTATAAAAAAACTACATCTTCCAAAACGAGGATCAATCTGAGAATTTATATCTTCTCCTGTTGAGCTTACAACTACTTTCATTTAGGTTCCCCTCTTATCATCTTAATTTTTACTGCTTTGTTCTACTACGGCTCTATTCAATTGTATCTATTGATGCAAATTCCGGTTCATGTAATGGCAGCAAAATATCTGCCATCTCCCTTACCTTCATCATTATGTCATACGATTCATAAACATTTACATGGGTGCCGGGAGGTATTACTTCCATCTCCATTGCTTTGATCTCAATCGGAGGATTAAAATTTTCATCAATAACACAGAATCCTGTAATAACAGCTTTCCCTGACTTTGTATCAATTATTATTGACATACCGCCATCTGTATGAACAGGAGTGTGCAGACATCTTATGCCCGATACTATTTCTGCATCTCC
>JAGLLQ010000180.1 GCA_023140455.1 Desulfobacteraceae bacterium
GCAAAAGCTTTGGGACTTGAAAAGCTGAAAGGAACCATTGAGGCTGGCAAAGATGCTGATTTTGTTGTATGGGATATCTCAGAACCATGTGACTTAAGTTATTTTACAGGCTGCACTCCTGTTAAAATGATTGTAACTCGGGGCAAAATCAACTAAAGATTAACTGATTTTACAATAACTTACCATCAGACAATAAAAGCTCGGTGTCAGCAATTCGTTTCACCTGATCCTGGTAATGAGATACAAGGATAATTGTACAGGTTTTTTTTAATTCCAAAAGCAGATCTTCTATAACTCTGCCTGATTTATCATCAAGAGAGGAAGTCGGCTCATCCAGTAATAAAATTTGAGGGTTCAGGATCAGTGCTCTGGCTATGCACAGTCTTTGCTGCTGACCACCTGATAAATCTCTGGCATCTTTGTTAAGTCTGTCTTTGACTTCTTTCCATAAAAAGGCATTTTTCAAAGCTTTTTTTACTTTGGGAAAGACATACTCTTTATTTTTTTCGCCCTTGAGTTTTAAAGGAAAGGCAACATTATTATAAATACTCATCGGCAGGGGGTTTGGAACCTGAAAGACCATGCCAACCTGTCTTCTAAGCTCATGAACAGGAAAAGAGCTGTCATAGATGTTTTGAAAGCCTTTACCAAAGTTTATTTTGATATCACCTTTCATTTTTGTTGCTTCAACATTTTCCCACAGTCGGTTAAATATCATTAAAAAGGTTGATTTTCCCTGACCCGAAGGTCCTGTTACAGCAGTAATAGAATTTTCAAGTATTTCCATTGTTATGTTTTCTAAAACAGACCGATCTTGGTAGGAGAATGAAAGGTTTTTAATTTTTATTTTTACATTATTATTCATATTAATATCATAACCTGTAAAGCAGCCTTTTGGATAATCTGGATTTTATCCAGTGAGCTATCATAAACAAGCTTATACAGATAAGCAATAAAATTAAGCAGGCACCATAACCTTTTATCAATTCTGCATTATCAGTATATTGTGAAGAGATATAATAAATATAAAACGGGAGTGCTTCATAGTTTGAAAAAACAGATTTAGGAATGCCTGCAACAGCAACTGCGCCGGTGAGCATAATCACGGCTGTGTCTTCTGCACACCTTCCAATTGCCAGAATAATTCCGTTTAATATCCCTCCCATTGAAGAAGGCAGAAGAACCCGGATGATATTTTGCAGCTTTGTAGCTCCGAGACTAAGCGCTGTTAATCTGGTCTGTAAAGGAAGAGTCTCAAGCTCAACCTGGGTTGTCCTTATTATGTACGGCAGAACAAGGAAGGCAAGGGATAAGGCAGAGATTAAAAGGCATGGGAAAAGCTTGCTGCTAAAGTAATGGTGCAAAAAGATGGTAAGTGAAAACCCAAATAGTCCGACAACAATAGAAGGAATACCAGCAAGGATATCAAAAAGCAGGCTGAAAAACCATTTAATTTTTAAAGGGCAGTATTCAGCAAGAAAAATTCCTGTTGCAAGCCCTATTGGAACAGCAAATGATATTGAAAGACCAATCAGAGCCAGAGTACCGATTATTGCAGGGAAAAGTCCATCAAAAACAGGTGTTTTAAGCAAAATTGCATCAAGAGGATTGGTATCGGAAAATATTAATTCAAGGTTTAAAGCACTATAGCCTTTAAAAATCAAAAAACCGATTACTATAAACAAAGCTCCTGATAAACATAGACTGCTGCCCCATGAAAACAATTTAAAAATTCTATCTGCTGTTAAAGGTTTCATATATGATGCTTTTTCTGCCTGCCTGAATATCTTGCAAGGATAACCCCGGTGCTGGTTATTATATAAAGGCAAATCCCACATATGAATAATGTCTTAAATTCAATACTGTCAAAATCAGCTGCTATGAGCAATG
>JAGLLQ010000181.1 GCA_023140455.1 Desulfobacteraceae bacterium
GAATTGCCGCTTATCATTAAAGCGATTAATGTATCTCCAATTGCCCTGCCAAAGGAAAGAATAAGACCTGTTATTATTCCTTTTTTTGCATTGGGCAGTATGACATATAAGAATTTTTGTGCGCTGTTTCCTCCAAGAGCATCTAACGCATTTATATAATTTTCAGGAACCATTTTAAAACTCTGATTGAAAAAAAGGATCATTGTGGGCGATATCAAAATTGCAAGCATAATTGAAGCAGAGAGAATGCACATTCCAGAGCCTTTAAGAAACAATTCCCGGACCAATGGAACCAAAAGAAATATTCCCACAAAACCATATATAACAGTAGGGATTGCTGTCATTAATTGAACAAGTTTTTTAAGATATCTGCCCAACCCTTTAGGGTTTAGTATACCAACAAAAAAAGAACACCCAAGACTTACAGGAAAGCTTATCAGTAAAGCCAGAAAAGAAATCAAAAATGTTCCCACTATCATTGGTCCAAGACCAAATAAGCCCTGGTCGGGCGACCAGGGCTTTGTCAGCATATTAAAAATAAGCCCTTCTGAAAATATGGGAAAAGACAGGACAATCATGAATCCTAATATAATCAGTGTTGTGGCGCCGCTTAAAATTGATGCTGCATAAAAACCAGTTATTGCAATGTTTTCTTTTAGATTCATTAAGCCCTGATTTAATTTACCGGAATAAATCCTTTTTCGCTTGCCATTTCCTGGCCATCAGGCCCTAACAAGTAATTAATGAATTTTTCAATAAGGCCTTTGGCTTTGCCTTTTGTATTGCTGTAAAGGCCTCGCGCAACTTTATAATCCCCGTTTTTTACTGATGCCAATGTTGGTTTTATACCATCTAAAGAAACAGCAGCAACATTTTCGTCAATAAATCCGACAGAAACATATCCAATACTATAAGGATCATTATTAACAGCTGTTTTCATTGCACCATTGGAGACAACTACATTTGCTCTATTTGTAATATCTCCTTTTTTTAATGCTTTTTTCCAGAATACAGATCGGGTTCCGCTTGCTGCATCTCTTGTGTAAACATTAATTGGTCTGTCATCACCGCCAAGCTCTTTCCAGTTAGTGATTGTGCCTGCAAAAACATCCTGTAGTTGCTGGCTTGATAGAGCTTTGACCCGGTTTTTTGGATTTACAACAGGTCCAACTCCATCAATTGCCCATTTATGCATTATCAAACCATATTTATTAATTTCTGCTTCAGTTGCTTTTCTGCCTGAGTTTCCAATGTCAACAAGTCCTTCTCCAACCTGTTTGATTCCTGCCCCGGAACCGCCGCCTGCAATTATGATTTGTATATTAGAATTAAATGTCATAATTTTTTTTGCAGCTTCTTTCATAACAGGTATATGTGCAGTGCCACCGGAAATTCTCAATATTCCCTTCTCTCCTTTGAATACTTCAAGTTCGTTTGCCATACAAAAACCTGTCTGCAGGAACATAACCATTAAGAATATAAAGATTTGTTTCATATATTTTTTAATATTCATCCTTTCTTTTCTCCTTTAATTTTTAACAATATAATTTTGTACTAATATTAAAATTGCCAGAATTAATCAAATTGATAATATCTTTAGGAAAAATGAAATGTATTGAAAAAAACTATATTATAGATTCTTATGTAATGATATTTTGTTTTAAAAGTGTATGAAATAATGGCTGGTATCAGTATTCTTTTTCCTTTTTTTTCATTTTAATATACCAGGCTTCTTTACCGTAAAACATATCAGAACACTCTGGGCACATGCCATGACTGAATAGAGCATTGGTATGTTCCTGTAGATATGATTCTAAAATGTTCCAATACCCTTTATCATCACGAATTTTTTTACAATGTGAGCAAATTGGAACCAATCCGCTCAGGGTTTTTATCTCCTCAACTGCTTCTTGAAGCTCTTTGATTAAACATTCTCTTTCTTTTTCTATCTTTTTGCGTTCTGTGATATCCCGGTCAATTCCCCGGTAATGAGTGATTTTTCCATCATCATCATCAACAACCGGGACACCACTTGTTTCAAGGATGACGCGCTGACCATTCTTGTGCAGGTTGACATTTTCCAATGTAACTATGGATTTGCTTTTTTCTAACATATCTTTTAGTATTTTAGATGTTTTTTCAGCCTCTTCCGACGGCATAAGGTCATACGGGGTTTTACCAATGCTCTCTTCAGGTTTATATCCCAGCATTCTTTCAACCAGAGGGCTGGCATATGTATAGACACCTTCTGAATTTATTTCCCATATCCAGTCACTGGAAGATTCGATGAGATTTTTAAATTTTGTTTCACTCTGCCTGAGCGCCTCTTCCATTTGTTTTCGCTCGGTAATGTCTTCTTTCATACCTAAGAAATGGGTAATATCATGATTTTTATTTAAGATTGGGGTGATAAGCGCATTCTCCCAATACAGATCACCATTTTTCTTTTTATTGCGCAACTCACCCTGCCATTCTTCTCCGGCAAGAATAGTTTCCCATAATTGTTCATATGTTTCCCTTGACGTTTCTCCGCTATAAAGAATCCGGGGATTTTTCCCCAGCACTTCTTTTTCAGAATATCCTGTCAGTTGACAGAATTTCGGATTGACATATTCTATATTTCCGTCCAAATCTGTTATCACAGTTGAAATCGGGCTTTGTCGCACAGCAGCCCCCAGTTTTTTTAATTCTTCCTCTGACTGCTTTCGCTCTGTAAGATCACGCAAAGCAGTCACTCTTGTTTTCTGCCCCTGATGCAAAAACATTTTGCCCTGAGCTTCAATCGGAAATATTGAGCCATCTTTTCTTAAACCACTTGTTTGATATGCTTCTTCATAACCTGAGCGGATTTTTTCTTTTACATTTTCCCGGTGTTTTGGTATCACAAGATTAACAGCTTCCATGCCTATAATTTCAGCAGCCTGATATCCAAACATTTGGCACATTTTATCATTAGCTTCAAGGATAATACCTTTTTTAATGATTACGATCCCTTCAAAAGCAGCATCAGAAAGGCTGCGAAATTTTTCTTTGCTCTGTATAAGCTGTTCATGTTCCCGGGATAACTCTATCTCTAATCTCTCGGAAGTCAGCTGCATAAACCCGATTACAAGAGATATGTATAAAACGATTGTTAACAGGACTGATATTTCCATAAAGATTCCTGCGGACATTAAGGAATTAACTGTGTTGGCCGACACTAAGTAAAATATTCCCCGTGATATATAAAGCAGACATAATAATATAAGGGTTGTGAAGACCAACTTATTTATTTTAAACAGAATAGTCTGGCTTGTTTTGACAAAAACAAGAGCACAAAAGAAAAAATATCCGGCAATAACAACAGAGAAAAGTATGATACGGGCATTCGCACTGGGTGCGGTATAGGTGAAAAAAGGGAAGAGGATTAGAGAAAAAACAAGGAGAATAATAATATTAAAGGAAATCTTTATCTTTTCATCTGCAAAGGACTTAAAACCGTAATAGATTAGGAACATACCACAACAAAGAAACAAATTTGCAAGAATAATGGTGATAAAATCCGGCAGAACAGCCCTGAACCCGAGAAGAAGAGATCCTGAAGCTTGCAGAAAGATGGCTATTGTCCAGGCACTAAATCCAGAATAAGTTTTACGACTGTAAGAATAATAACCCATGCAAAGACTGAGAATAAACATAATCATGCATAAAGTTGCTAAAAGAGTACGGGTATCAAAAATAGTATTCATATATATAACAGCCCTTACACAAAGCACTGGTAACAAAAGCAGAGTAATAAGGAACTATAATTGGCGCTTTTGTTGACTTAGTGCATGTGGTTTGCAGGCACATGTCTCCTTCAATGGATTATTCTATTATTTTCCGATAAAATCAGTTTGTATAATAATATTCGATTATTATCAAAACAAACGTATTTTGACAGCATATTTTTGCAGTGCTATCCTGTTTCCTCTTCAGAAAAAGCAACGGGTCAGAACGGATGACAATTAATTATAAATACTTGTTATTAATAGCAATAACATTAGTTTTCAACTTTTTAAAATGACTTATTGGTAACATTATTTCTTTTTCCTGAAGGTTTAACCTATGTATAGCTTTTCTCATTACAACATAAGCTTCTTTAAGCTCTTCACATTCTTGTTGAAGTATAATTTTTTCTTTAGCAAGGCTTTCAAGTAAGCGGATATTATCTGTCCATAATGTTAAATCAGGATGAGAGTAACTATTTTTCAAAACCAGATACTGAACTAAAAATTCAATATCTATAATTCCACCTTTTCCCTGCTTTACATCAAAAGATCCTTTTTTAATTGTAAGATGTTCTTTTTTCATTCGTTCCCGCATATCAAGAACATCTGCTTTTAAAATTTTTGAATCTCTTTGTTTTGAAATTATTTTTTCTCTGATTTTGTTAAACTGGCTTTGAATTTTTCTATCGCCGCTTACCGGCCTTGCCCTAATCAATGCCTGATGCTCCCATGTCCATGCAGTTGTTTTAAAATATTCTTTTAAAGTGTTAATCTGAGTTACAATCGGGCCGGCCTGTCCTCCCGGTCTGAGTCTCATGTCTGCACCATAAAGCTGTCCTGCTGCAGTGTGCATTGTAAGAACACTTATTATTCTCTGGCTTAATATTGAATAAAATGCAATATTTTCTATGCTTTTTTTCCCATGTTGTGTTGTTCCGGCTTTTTCTGAACAGATAAATATTAAATCAAGGTCTGATTTATATCCTGTCTCAAGGCCGCCAACTTTACCATATGTAACCATTGCAAAGCCACATGTTTTTAATTCGTCAAGAGTTATTCCTTTTGGCCGTCCATATTTTGCCACAACTATATTCCAGGATATTTCAAGAACTTTATCAAGTACAGTTTCAGCAATATATGTTAACCGGTCACTTACTTTCATAAGAGGATAATTTTTGCTTATGTCGGCAGCAGCAACTCTTAAAGTGTTTGTCTGTTTAAAAATTGATAATTCTTCAAGAAGAAATTCGATATCATTGTCCGGGATTTTTGACATACGCCTTTCAAGTAATTGTTCAAGCTCCTTTTTTTCAGGAGGTGAGTACAAGGTTTTTGTATCCAGTAACTCATCCAGCAAAGCCGGGTGTTGAGATAAGAATGAAATTATCCAGGGACTTTTTTCTGCAAGAACAGACAAGGTATGCAGAGCACCTCTATTTTCTAAAAGAAGAGAAATATAGCATGCACGTGATTCTATTGTTATTATTAGCTCTATCAGCCGCATCAAAACAGTATTTGGGTTATTGCTTTTACTTGCTTTTTGGAGAACCAATGGAATTAGCCTGTTGAGTCGCGTTCTTCCACTTGTGGCAAGCCTTTTAGTCTTTGGGTGCTCTTCCAGTAGTTGTAATTGTTTAACTACTTGGTCAATGTTATCATATCCTGAAATTTTTTCAGTTTTAATTAACGATTGAGCATCATTAATATTCAGCCACAGGTATTTAAAGCCTTCTATTCCTTTATCATCTGTTTCATCGTCTTCAGACACAAGAAGCTCTTTAAAGTGTTGATGCACTAAGGTTCTATGCTTGTTTAGTACTTTTGAAAAATCCTGAAAAGAACTAAAATTCATGGATAAGGACAGCTTTAAACGCGCTTCTTCATCTTTTGGCAGGTCATGTGTCTGTAAATCTGCATATTCCTGGATACGGTTTTCAACCATTCTTAAAAAAATATATGCTCCTGAGAGATCATCTTTTGTTTTTTGATCAATACATGAATATTTTACCAGAGAATCAAGTACTGTTAAAATTTTACGTTCCTGAAGTTCAGGTTCCACGCCTCCACGGATGAGCTGGAAAATCTGACCGAAAAATTCAATTTCTCTTATTCCACCAGGGCCGGATTTGATATTTCCTTGCATATTGGTGTTTTTGATCTGCAAGGAGATTCTTTTCTTCATATCTTTAAAAGAATCAAAGGTCCCATAATCAAAATATCGCCGGTAAATAAATGAATTTAAATCATGTAAAAGTTTATATCCGGATCCTATGTCACCTGCTACAGGTCTTGTTTTGATAAAAGCATATCTTTCCCATTCTCTGCCCTGTGCCTGATAGTATTCTTCAAATTCCTGACATGTCATGACTAAAGGGCCTGTGGCACCAAAAGGCCTGAGCCGGGTGTCTACCCGGTAAAAATTTATTCCGTCTTCGTTTGAACTTAGAAATTTAATAAACTTTCTGCACATTTTTGTGAAAAAGTCTTCATTGGAAATAGGTTTTGTATTATCGGTATGTCCGTTTTTTGGATACACAAAAATAAGATCAATATCAGAAGAGAAATTGAGCTCTCCTGCACCAAGTTTTCCCATTCCAAGTATTATAAGCTTTTGTCGTTTACCGTTAGAATCTGTCGGGAATCCATAAGTTAAAGATAATTCATTGTAAATATATGACGAAACAGTTTCAATACAGGCATCTGCCAGGAAGGAAAGGTCATTTAACACTTCAACAAGCAAAGCTTTCCGGTTTAAATCTCTCCATGAGATTCTGATCATTTCCTGTAGTTTTGCTTTACATATTGCTCTTTGAAATTCAGATTCAGACAACATGTTTTTAGTTGAAATGCGTATTTTGTCGAACATTTCACCTTTAGCATATTGTCTGTTAAGATCGTTTGCATTTATAAGATTTTTTAAAATTTCAGGGAATCTTGCAAGGTTTGATTCAATAAACTGACTGAAAAAAATTGAACGTATCAGTTCTTTTTTAAACTCTGAAGAGTCAGGCCAATTTGTTTTTGAGATTAAATCTGAATCAATAATTTTGTTAATTTTTGTTAAAATAATCTTTTTTTGACCATCCCCAAGAACAGGAAAAGTGTTTTCAATTGTGTCTTTATATGTTTGATAAGGTTTATGCTCAGGCATTTGTTTATTCCATTTTAGTTATTGTTAAAACATAATCTTTAATTTGTTTAAATTCAAGAAAAATCATATACTGATCTGTTGCAAGAATAGGCAGAACAGTGATATCAAATGATAGTATTGTTATTAATAAGGATAAATAATTATGAAACCATCTAAAGTTAAACCACAAGGAATAGAAGATTTAAGTTTTAATATAATTGATAAAGAGGCAGGAGATCATGGATTTGATTCTGTAAAGTGGCCTATTGTCAGACGAATGATTCATACCTCAGCTGATTTTGAGTATATTGAGACAATAAGATTTCATAAAAATGCATGTGAAGCTGGAATAGAAGCGATAAAGAATGGAGCTCCGGTTATTACAGATACAAATATGGCAAAAGCAGGAATTAGAAATACTGCTCAATGTTTTATAAAGGATAAAGATGTGGCAAATATTGCTTCAGCCAACAACCTAACAAGAGCAGAAGCTGCAGTTGATAAAGCAATTGACCTTATGGAGAATGGTATTTATGTAATTGGTAATGCTCCGACAGCTCTGTTGCGCCTTATTGATCTTGTAAAAAGCGGCAGGGCAAAGCCGGCATTAATAGTTGGGTTTCCTGTGGGGTTTGTAAATGCTGCTGAGTCTAAACATGATCTGATTGAAATGGATTTTCCACATATTTCAAATACGGGTCGCAAAGGCGGTTCAAATATAGCTGCAAGCGTGGTAAATGCTCTCATTATTCTGGCTGAAGGGAGATAATCATTAAGGGTTTTGTAATAGCAGGGACCGGAAGTAATTCTGGTAAAACTACTTTATCGCTTGGTATAATGAAATACCTTTTAGAACTTGGATATAAAGTTGCACCTTTTAAAATAGGGCCTGATTTTATTGATCCGGGGCATCATACAAAAATTTGTGGAAAACCCAGTATTAATCTTGATTCGTGGATGCTTTCTAAAAAGTATAATCAGTCACGATTTAAAGCAAGCTTTGAATCTTCAGATATTGCAGTTGTTGAAGGAGTAATGGGGCTGTTTGATGGATACAGCGGGACATCTGAATCTGGTTCAACCGCTCAGATGGCAAAATGGCTCAATCTTCCGGTTATTCTTGTTGTTGACGCAAAAAGTATGGCAAGGAGTGCTGCTGCTATTGTACAGGGGTTTGAGAATTTTGATAAAGATTTGAATGTTGCAGGTGTTATTTTTAATCGCGTAGGAAGCTCGAACCACTATAAGTACTTAAAAAATGCAGTTGAGGAAACGTGCAGAGCAAAATCTTTAGGTTATATTTTAAGAAATGATAAAATTCATCTTCCTGACAGGCATCTAGGTCTTGTTACTGCAGAAGAACATGTCTTTTCAGAAGAAGCACTTTCTGAACTTATTTCCATGATTGATAAAAATACCATATTAAAGGGGTTTATAAATAAACTTGTTCAACTTGATCCTGCTTTTTATCGGGCTGGAGATATTGAAAATGTTGATACTATCCTGGAAGAAAAAGTAACCATTGCTGTGGCAAGGGATAAGGCATTTTGTTTTTATTATAAGGATAATATTGATATATTAAAGAGAAATGGTGCAAAAATTGTTGAGTTTTCTCCTCTATCTGATTCTTTCCTTCCTGACAATATTCATGGTATTTATTTTGGAGGGGGCTACCCTGAGCTTTTTGCTGAAAAGCTTTCAGAAAATGTATCTCTTTTACAGGAAATCAACACAAGAAGCAGAAAAAAAATGCCCATATATGGCGAATGTGGTGGGTTTATGTATCTTTGTTCTTTTATGACAGATTTAAATAGAAAAAAACAATATCCCATGACAGGGTGTTTTCCATTTTCAGTAGAGATGAGCTCAAAACTTAGATCTCTAGGGTATAGAGAGATAAAGCTTAAGAAAAATTCTTTAATTGGAAAGAAAGGATCTGTTTTAAAAGGGCATGAGTTTCATTATTCTTCTCTATTAGAAGACGAGGCTAACGAAACGGCTTTTCAAAATGATATTATAAATATTTATGATGTTACACAAAGAGACGGTAAAGAACTTAAGCTGTCCGGGTTTTTAAAAAATAATACACTTGCAAGCTACCTGCATCTTCATTTTGGTAGCATGAAGGACTCAGGGAAAAGCTTTGTTCAGGCATGTCTGGATTATAAGAATAGAGATTTATAAATAAAATGAGGAAGCAAAGGACAAAAACAGATGTCTGAAAAGCCGTTAAAAAAAGGATTCACAACAGGCGCTGCAGCTGCGGCTGCTGCAAAAGCCGCATTGTACTTTTTGTTAACAGGTGAAAAGAAGACTAAAGTAAAGATAAGGTTTTTAACAGGCGAAGAGAGATTTATTGATATATTTGAAATAAAGAAAATTTCAGATACCATTGCACAATGTATAGTTATTAAAGATGCCGGTGACGACCCTGATATTACTCACAAAGCACAGATAGGTGTAAAGTTATCATTATTAAAAACTTCTGATAATGGTTTGAAAATTGTTGGAGGAAATGGTGTAGGGATTGTTACAAAACCCGGTCTGGAGTTAGATGTTGGTGAATATGCTATAAATCCCGGTCCTAAAAAAATGATACGTGAAGCTATTGAAAATGTTTTTCTTGATTTTAAGAAGAAGGCTTCCACAGATCTTGTGATAGAGGTCTTTGTTCCCAAAGGTGAGGAGCTGGCAACAAAAACTTTAAATGCCAGGCTTGGGATTGTTGGTGGTATATCAATTCTTGGAACCACCGGTATTGTTGTCCCCATGTCCCATGATGCATATATTGCAACCATTAAAGCAGGAGCAAAGATTGCAGCAGCTGGTGGAGCAAATACTCTGGTGTATACCACAGGCAGGCGAAGTGAACGATTTGCAATGAAACTTTTTCATGAGTTAAAGGAAGAGTGCTTTATTCAGACCGGGGATTTTTTTAAAGCTTCAATTGATGAAGCTGTTAAAATTGAGCAAATTGATTCTCTTGTATTCACGGTTTTTTTTGGGAAGGCTGTTAAAATGGCAATGGGATTTGAACATACCCATGCTGCAAAATCAGATCTTACTATGAAAAATCTTGCAGACTGGGCAGGGAAGATATGTTTTAATAAAACGCTTGTTAAGAACATTCAGAATGCTAATACTGCAAGACATGCTTTTTCATATATTTTTCCTGAGTTTCCTGAGTTGATCTCCTATGTTGGTAATAAAATTAAAGAAAACGCTGAAAAGTTTGCTGCTAATCAATTAGCTGTTCGTTCAATAATATTTGATTTTGATGGTAATCCAATATATGATTCCCATGGTTTTTTCATTTCTTGACATTCCTTAAAAAGTCACTTATATTAATAACTTGTGCATTTTTAAAGTACAGATTTTAGAGTTAAAATAAGGAGGCAAACATGCCTATATATGAATTTAAGTGTAGTAAATGTGAAGAATTTTTTGAAGTTATTACAAGCAGCGCATCTAATGCTTCAAGCGATGATAATAAATGCCCTAAATGTGGCGCTGCTGAATTTGAACGAGTCTTAAGCAAAACAAATTATGTTATGAGCAATGCCACTTCAAACGGGCCTTCTGGCGTAACAAAACAGGAGAGGAATTGTTCACAGGGTTCATGCTCAACCTATACTATTGCCGGAGAATAATAAATACTAACAGAAAATGGATTAAATATGACTAAATACGCCCGCTTAATAATTGATGACAAAGAATATAAACTGCCGGTAATTGATGGCACTATTGGTGATAGCGCAATTGATATACGGAGCTTAAGGCAGGAAAGCGGGTTTATTACTTTTGACCCTGGATATGGAAGTACCGGTAGTTGTAAAAGCTCAATTACGTTTATGGATGGTGAAAAAGGTATTTTAAGATACAGAGGCTTTCCCATTGAAGAGCTTGCAGAACATTCTTCTTTTGTTGAGACAGCTTTTCTTTTGATAACAGGCCGATTACCAACTCGTGAAGAACTGACCCAAACAAGTGTAAATCTTAACGACCTGTCACTTTTACATGAGAATATGAAATCCTTTTATCAAAATTTCCCAAGCAAGGCCCATCCAATGGGCATTTTATCAGCAATGATTAATGCGATGAGAAGCTTTCACCCTGAGCTTGTTGACAGCAAAGAAGATCTGCAAAGAACTTTTTTACGTCTTATATCAAAAGTTAGGACCATGGCTGCCATGGCTTACAAATTTTCCATAGGGCAGAATCCTGTTTATCCAAACCCTAATTATTCATATTGTGCAAATTTTCTTCATATGATGTTTGACAACCCTGTAATTCCTTATCATGTTGATAGAGACATTTCTGAAGCTTTAAATGTATTCTGGATTTTACATGCTGATCACGAACAAAATTGTTCTACTACTGCTGTAAGAGTTGTAGGGAGCGGGAAAGTTAATTTGTATGCTGCTATATCATCTGGAATTGCTGCTTTATGGGGACCTTTGCATGGAGGGGCAAATCAGGCTGTTATTCAAATGCTTGAAGAAATTCAATCAGCCGGCCTTAAAATTTCAGATGTTATTAAGAAAGCCAAAGACAAAAATGATCCTTTTAGATTAATGGGATTTGGTCACAGAGTTTATAAAACTTATGATCCCAGGGCAAAAATTATGAAGGGAATGTGTGATCTTGTCCTGAAAAAAACCAAGACCCAGGACCCATTACTTGATATTGCAATGGAACTTGAAACTAAGGCGCTTGCTGATCCTTATTTTCAGGATAAAAACCTCTATCCTAATGTAGATTTTTATTCAGGTATTGTTTTAA
>JAGLLQ010000182.1 GCA_023140455.1 Desulfobacteraceae bacterium
GAAGATTCTCAGGAGGTACCAAAGGTGCATCCATTGGTCATATATCCCCGGAAGCAAGTGAAGGTGGACTTATTGCCATAGTTAAAGAAAAGGATGAAATAATAATTAATATACCTGATAAGAAAATTGAGCTTAATATTTCAGATCAGGAAATTGAAACAAGGTTTAAAAGCTATGAGAAACCAGAGCCAAAGATTAAACATGGCTATCTTGCAAGATATGCAAGACAAGTTACATCTGCAGCAGATGGCGCAATATTTAAACAGGAGAATAAATAATGAAACTTACAGGCGCTGAAATACTTATCAAAATGATCAAAGACCAGGGGGTTGACACTATTTTTGGATATCCTGGTGGTGCTGTGATTGATATCTATCACGAACTTGCTAAAAACCCTGATTTACGACATATACTTGTCCGCCATGAACAGGGGGCTCTCCATGCTGCTGATGCCTATGCCAGGGCAAAGTCTACAACAGGGGTCGCGCTGGTTACGTCAGGACCCGGTGCTACCAACGCTGTCACAGGTATTGCTTCAGCACATTCAGATTCTATCCCCCTGGTGGTTTTCACAGGGCAGGTACCTACAGCTCTCATAGGGAATGATGCGTTTCAGGAAGTTGATATAGTTGGAATAACAAGACCCTGTACCAAACATAACTATCTTGTCAAACATATCAGCCAACTTACCAAAACAATTAAAGAGGCATTCCATCTTGCAAAGTCCGGAAGACCTGGACCTGTCCTTGTTGATCTTCCAAAAGATGTTATGCAGGCAAGTATTGAGTTTGAAGATCCTGTGATCTCTTTGAATTCTTATAAACCGACCTATAAACCAAACAAGAAACAGATTGCAAAAGCTGTTAAGTTATTAACCAAAGCAAAAAAACCTCTTATTTTTGCAGGGGGCGGAGTTATTTCTTCCATGGCATCTGATGAAGTTACAAAACTTGCCAGGATGGCTAATATCCCTGTAACAGCCTCCCTAATGGGACTTGGCTGTTTCCCCGGAACTGACAGCCTCTGGCTTGGGATGCCCGGAATGCATGGAACATACAGAGCAAACATGAGCATGGGTGAATGTGATTTTATGCTTGCAGTTGGTGTAAGGTTTGATGACAGGGTAACAGGTAATATTGAACAATTTGCACCAAATGCCAAAATTGTCCAGATAGATATCGACCCCACATCAATTCATAAAAACGTTGAAGTCCTGTGTCCCATAGTTGGTGACTGTAAAGAAAGCCTGTCAATGTTTATAAAGATACTCGGGGATGAACAAAAAGAAAAACCACAGCATGCGGACTGGCTAAACACAATCAATGACTGGAAATCAACAACCCCTTTAAAATACAATCAGGGCAAAGATATTATTAAACCCCAGTATGTGATTGAGAAACTTAATGAGATGACAAAGGGTGAAGCCATCATAACAACTGAAGTCGGCCAGAACCAGATGTGGGCAGCCCAGTTCTATGATTTTACAAAACCAAATCATTTTATTACATCCGGCGGTCTTGGAGTTATGGGATTCGGGCTTCCAGCGGCAATTGGAGCAAAAGCAGCCTGCCCTGAAAAAACAGTAATTGATATTGCAGGTGACGGAAGCATCCAGATGAATATCCAGGAACTCATGACAGCAATCGAAGCAAAGCTGCCTGTCAAAATTGTAATCTTAAATAACGGGTTTCTTGGAATGGTACGACAATGGCAGGAATTTTTCTATGATAAAGTATACTCTTCAACTGAAATGAATCATTCACCTGATTTTGTTAAACTTGCTGAAGCTTATGGAGCAAAAGGAATGAGGTGTTCAGATCCTGAGAGTGTTGAAAAGGTATTATCAGAAGGACTTGCCCATGATGGCACAGTAATAATGGAGTTTCTTGTTGAAAAGGAAGAATCTGTCTACCCCATGGTACCGGCAGGGAAAGCCATAACAGAAATGCTTCTGGTTTAGATATCACTTTCATATAAGGATTATACTTAATTTAAGGAAAAGACTATGAATTCAAACAAATACCTTCTTTCAATACTTGTGGATAACGAACCAGGGGTTCTTTCAAGGATTGCAGGACTTTTTTCAGGTCGGGGTTTTAATATTGAAAGCTTAAGCGTTGCAGCAACCAACAACCCTGAAGTATCGAGGCTTACAATGGTCACAAAATGTGAGCCCCAGATTATTGAACAGATTAAAAAACAATTGAATAAACTTATTAATGTAATAACAGTTAATGATTTAACTGAAAAACGATTTATTCAAAGGCAGTTATCTCTTGTAAAGGTAAATGCTCAGCCTGATAAAAGAGCAGAAATATTAAGAATTGTAGATATATTCAGATGTAAAATTATTGATGTAGGGATTGACCATTACACAATTGAGGTATCAGGAGATATGGAAAAGCTTGAAGCATTCCTCAATTTAGTAAAGCCAATGGGAATAATCGAGATTGCAAGCACGGGTTCCATAGCGCTTGCCAGAGAGAATAGAAAAAAAGAGAACAGAAAACAAAGAAACTAATAAATATAATTTTAAGGAGAAAACAATGTCGGAAATTAATTTTGGTGGAGTAAAAGAAACTGTTATTACTAAAGATGAATTCAGTATTGAAAAAGCAAAACAAGTTCTTAAAGAGGAAGTTATTGCAGTTATCGGCTATGGTGTCCAGGCACCTGCGCAGGCAAAAAACATGCAGGATAACGGTTTTGAGGTGATTATCGGTCATGATCCTGAAAGGCCCGGCTGGGAAAAAGCTATAAAAGACGGCTGGGTTCCGGGAGAGACTCTTTTTCCCATGGAAGAAGCTGCACAAAAAGGAACTATTATCCAATATCTTGTATCTGATGCTGCCCAAAAAGCTTTGTGGCCAACTTTAAAAAAGAATCTAAATAAAGGAGACGCTCTCTATTTCTCACACGGTTTTTCAATTGTGTTTAAGGAGCAAACAGGAATTATCCCTCCTGAAGATGTAGATGTTATACTTGCAGCTCCAAAAGGGTCCGGCACAAGCGTACGTGCAAACTTCCTTGCAGGAGACGGAATCAATTCAAGCTATGCTGTTTTCCAGGATTTTACAGGAAGAGCAGAAGAGAGAGCTCTTGCAATCGGTATTGCAATCGGATCCGGATATCTTTTCCCAACCACATTTGAAAAAGAAGTTCACTCTGATCTCACAGGAGAAAGAGGCGTTCTAATGGGTGCGCTCGCAGGTATAATGGAAGCACAATATGATACATTAAGAGCAAACAACCACTCTCCTTCTGAAGCTTTCAATGAAACTGTGGAAGAGCTTACCCAGAGCCTTATCCGGCTTGTTGATCAAAATGGAATGGACTGGATGTATGCAAACTGCAGCACGACTGCCCAAAGAGGTGCCCTTGACTGGAAACCAAAATTTAAAGAAGCAACTCTTCCTGTATTTAAAGAACTTTATGAGTCTGTTGTGACAGGGAATGAGACTGCAATAACCCTTAAAGCAAACAGTGCTCCTGATTATAAAGAAAAACTTGCAGCAGAGCTGAAAGAAATCCATGATTCTGAAATGTGGAGTGCAGGGAGAGCTGTCAGAAAGCTTAGACCTTCAAATAGATAGGAAAAACAATGGAAAACGCACTTTTATATGATACAACGCTGAGAGATGGAATGCAGGGTGAAAACATATTTTTTTCACCGGAAGATAAGATAAAAATTGCCAAAAAGCTTGATGATATCGGGATACATTATATTGAAGGCGGGTGGCCGGGTTCTAACCCTGGTGCAGAAGAATTTTTTGAACTTGCCAAAGCTGTAAAATTTAAAAATTCAAAAATTACAGCTTTCGGCTCCACAAGGCACCCTGGTAAAAAGGTAGAAAATGATGAAAACCTGCAAGCGCTTATCAAGTCAGAAGCACCGGTCATTACAATCTTTGGCAAATCATGGGATCTCCATGTTGAACAAGTAATGAACAACACAAAAGAGAACAACCTTGCAATGATTAAAGAAAGTGTTGAATATCTTTTTGGACACGACCGTGAAGTAATCTATGATGCTGAACATTTTTATGATGGCTACAAAGATAATCCAGACTATGCTTTACAAACTCTTATGGCAGCAATTGAAGGTAAAACTAAAACTATTGTATTATGCGATACAAATGGTGGTACACTACCTTCTGAAATCACTGCAATTACATGTTCTGTAACAAAGTTTTTAAAAGAATCATTGCAATCAGAGTTTGACAAAATCACTCTTGGGATACATGCCCACAATGATTGTGCAATGGCTGTTGCAAACTCTGTTGCCGCAGTAGAACAAGGGGTTTCAATGGTCCAGGGAACAATTAACGGCTATGGTGAAAGATGCGGCAATGCTGATCTTACATCCATAATTCCAATTCTTTCCAAAAA
>JAGLLQ010000183.1 GCA_023140455.1 Desulfobacteraceae bacterium
CCGGGAAAAAAGTTGTGGGTCTGACTGTTGTTCACGATAATGGAACTCCTGTCTATTTTGTTTCATCAGTTCTTAGAAATCTTTTAAGGGTAGCAGATTTTTTTCCTCTTTTTTATTGTACAGGTTTGATATCAATGTCGTTGAACTCTGATTTTAAGCGACTTGGAGATATGGCAGCAGGCACTCTTGTGGTTTATAGAGAAAATTCTAAAAGCCTTAGAAAGATTAAAAGGTATAAAGCAAAACAACCGCCTTCCGATCTTAGAATTAATGAACAGCAGACTATTCTTGATTTTGCAGAACGCCACCAGGTTCTTTCAAAAGAACGTTGTATTGAACTTGCAGAAATCCTTTGTAAATTAACAGGTAAACGTGGCAAAGATGCAGTTGAAGAAATTTATTCGTATGCTAATTGGCTGGCTAAAGGAAAGTAAAAATGCGCCAGGAGCATTTTGAAAAACAGAACAGGAAACTTTGGAATGAGTTTAATATTATTTTAAAAGAACTTACGAAGTTTTCTCCAAAAAAATTACAATCTAAAAGGGCTTTACAGCTTCCTTTTTTATACAGGCAAATTTGTAATCACTATGCACTTGCATTGAGCAGAGAATACAGCCCGGCTCTTGTGGATTATCTCCATTCAATGGCTTTAGAAGGGCATCAGCATCTTTACCGATATCACACGCCCTGGTTTCCCAGGGTGATTGAGTTTATATCTATTGGATTTCCAAGAGCTTTAAGACAGAATATTATCTATTTTGTGATTGCACTTTCTGTGTTCCTTTTGCCGGCATTATTAACCGGATATTTTTGTTATCAGAAACATGAATTGATTTACAGTATTTTGAGCGATGATAAAATTGCTCAAATAGAATATATGTATGATCCTTCCAATAGAAAGGTAGGGCGGACAGAATCAAGAGGTTCAGATACCAATGTTGCAATGTTTGGGTTTTATATAAAAAACAATACAGGTATTGGATTCAGAACTTTTGCAGGGGGCATGCTTGCAGGAGTCGGTACACTCTTTTTTTTATTGTATAACGGGATATTGCTGGGTGGTATCTCAGGATATATAACACGCCTTGGCTTTAATGAAACGTTCTGGCCTTTTGTTAGCGGACATGGAGCATTTGAATTGACCGCAATTGTTATAAGCGGAGCGTCAGGGCTTATGTTGGCCCATGCTGTAATAGCTCCGGGCAATAAAAAAAGAATTCAGGCATTAAAAAAGATTGCACCTGATGCCTTAAAATTAATTATTGGCGCTGCAATAATGTTTTTTATCGCAGCATTTATAGAAGCTTTCTGGTCATCCAGCAGCGCAGCAATTTTTATTAAATATATTGTTGCAGCGATTCTCTGGTTACTGGTTATATTATATTTTTTATTTGCCGGAGTAAACGGAGTGCGCAAATGAATTTTGATAATGTCAGAGTAGAAATCAGACCGCGCTCTCCTTTTGAAGCAATAGATCTTGGATTTGTGATGGCCCGTCAATGGTTTCTTCCCTTGTGGCTGATGTGGCTGGCCGTGGCAGTCCCGCTATATGTGTCAGCCCATCTTATATTTTTTAAACATTTTGTCATTGCAAGTGTGTTGATATGGTGGCTAAAACCGGTTTATGAGAAACCCCTTGTTTTCTGGCTGTCAAGAGCATTTTTTAATGAACAAACAAGCTACAAAGAGATTGCAAAACAATATTTTAAAATAATTAAGCCCAGACTTTTAGCTGATCTCACATATTTAAGATTTACTCCCAACCGTTCATTTCTTATGCCGGTTGCAATACTTGAAAACCTTAAAGGAAAAGATTATTCAAACCGTGTAAAGGTTCTGGGGCATAATCAGAGCGCTGGTATGGGATTGACTATTGTCTGTATTATCTTTAATACAATTTTGAATCTTTCAATGCTGTTGATAACTTTTTTTATTCTACCTGAAGAGCTGCGCTGGGCCGGTTTTGAGGACCTTTTCTTCAGCCGAGGCATTATGGAAACATTATTTATCAAAATAGCTGCAATCCTTTCAATGTCAATTATAGCACCTTTTTATGTTGCAGCAGGTTTTGCTCTTTATATTAACCGCCGCACTGAACTTGAGGCATGGGATATTGAAATCAGCTTTAAAAGGCTTATGGCAAGAAAGGCTGCAAATGAGAAAAGAAATGCAAAGAGAATTCATAAAGCAACCAGTGCATTAACAGGCTTGATTCTTTTGATAACAAGCAGTT
>JAGLLQ010000184.1 GCA_023140455.1 Desulfobacteraceae bacterium
GAAATTAAAAGAGTCAGAGACTTCCTTGGGGAAAAATATTACTCTCATAATTATAATAAAGAGCTTGGGGTAGTTTATAAAAGTCAAAATAGAATTAAAGATGAGGACGCACAGATAAAAAGCAGTGATATTGAGAATCCGTTGATAGAATACTATACACATATAAATAAGCACCATAAAAGAGGTGACGGTATTCTTGTAATTATTCCGGTAACCTTTAAAAATGTAATATGCACTATAATGAAATATATGAAGTTTAAATTGAAAAGCAGTATAAATAATTTAATTAAAATCCAATAAGTTTATATTAGAGGAGAAATGCCTATGCCTGCCCAACCTATTGATATAAGTGTGTATGCATTGGAGTCAACATTAAAAAGAACAATCCGTCATGCTGCTGCTACAAGAGATGCAGGAGAAAGCCTTTGGGTTAAAGCTGAGAGGAATGGAATTGTTGGATATGGTGAAGGCTGCCCAAGATCTTACGTGGCAGGTGACTCGTTAGGTTCGAGTATAGCATGGGTTAAAAATAATTTTTCAACTCAACAAATTAAATTTAATGGAATGGAAGATGTTGAACAATGGGGAAATGAAAATAGCGCAGAAATCGACAAGTACCCTTCAGCATGGTGTGCAGTTGAAATGGCATTGCTTGATATTTTTGCCCAAGAGCAAGGCTGTATGATTGAAGAACTGCTTGGAATTAAAAATTATAAACTTCGTGGATATTACACTGCAGTTTTAGGTGATGATAAAACATGGAAATACACAGACCTTGTTGATAAATATTTGATTCGCGGGTTTACAGATTTTAAAATTAAATTAAATGGCAGGCTTGAACGTGATAAACAAAAACTTGAAATACTGGATAGCTTATGTACCCAGCATAATGTTAAAGATATACGTATTCGTTTAGATGCAAATAATTTATGGAAAGGTCAATGCAAGGAAGCTATTAAACATATAAAAGCTCTTGGGGGACAAATATTTGCATTGGAAGAGCCAGTGGGTGCAAGGGATATCATTGATATAAGCAGCGCCTGTATTGAAACAGGTCTCCCGATCATTCTGGACGAAAGCCTGTGCACTTTGAATGATCTTCAGCAATATGAAAATGTTCATGGTAATTTTATAGCTAATATAAAGGTTTCCAGAGTTGGTGGTCTTATACGTGCTTTAAGAATAATTAAGATATTGAAAAACATGGGTTGGTCCATAATTATTGGCTGCCATGTTGGTGAAACATCTTTATTGACAAGAGCCGGGATGGTTGTTGCGTCTGCGGCTGGGGAGAACCTGATCGCCCATGAGGGAGCTTTTGGCGATTACCTTGTTGAACGAGAACCTGTAGAGCCAATGTTAAAATTTTCTCGTTTTGGAGCATTAGACTTAACTATTCCCTATTATTATGTAAATGTTCATGGCCTTAACTTAGTATCGGCTGAAAACTGGAATATTGGTTTTGGTATGAAATGCAGAACTCCTTTAGTACCAGATGATGGCTCACCAAAGATTGATTTTTTGAGAATGAAAGATAATTATAAGATTCATTATCGTAGATGGGGCAAAGATAAAGGTGATGATGCAATAATGATTTTGCATGGCGGAATGAGTCATTCAGGATGGCAGGCACCATTAGCCCAAAAATTGTGTTCAATATCATCAGAGACCAGTGTAATTGCAGTCGATCGCAGAGGGTGCGGCTTAAATAAAAATAGAGGGGACCTTGGGACTCTTCAATTACTTATTGATGATATAATACAACATGTTGAATTTTTAAAAAAATCATTTAAGCGTGTCCACCTGGCAGGTTGGTGCCAGGGAGCTCAATTTGTGTCTGTTGCAGCAGCCAGGCTTTCAGAAGAACTCTCAAGCCTTATTCTATTAACCCCTGGATTTTTCTGGAATGAACGATTTAGGTCAGTTCTACGTATATCAGAAAAAATAATTCTGGAGATGATTTCAGAGTTTAACATTAAGCCGGAACGTAATCATGCCTGCATTCCAGTTCCTATGGAAGCAACGGATTTTACATTCATTGAAGATTGGATAGATTATATTGAGAATGATGATTTAAAAACAACAATGTTAACATTAAAGTCAGTAAGTTTAATGGATGAAATTCAGGAATTATCCTGGACAGAGACGTTAAAAATTAATTTGCCCTTATTATCTGTAATTGCGAAAAATGACAGAATTGTCGATAATTCTAAAGTAGAACAATTGATTAAGCTTCTATCTAATCGTGGAAAAGCAAACAGGATAGTTTCTTTTGAAAGCGGACATGCAATTCAATTTGAAAAGGCAGATGAAACAGCCCGGGCAATTATTGACTTCATAGAAAATATCAAAGGATGAAAATTATTTTCCTCTGGTTATAAATTTTCGATAAGCAAACATTGCAATCAATGCCCAGACAACAGTTCGTAAAATCATAGCTCCAACTGTACGGGCTTGATACAATTCTCCATTAAGGATGTGAAATCCCAAAAGAGCAAATACCACAATAGTTGCAACAACAATAAAAATAGATATCCATACTGCCCAATGTTTTTGCATGAATATGCCAGCACCTGCTAAAAGATAAGCAAATCCTGCGAGAAAATTAAACCAGACCACAAATGGGATGTAGTTGCCGGCATTTTCTCGAGCAATACCATCAAAAAATAAAACAGACCCGCCAGACTTTATGGTAAGTAACCCAAATACAATTGCCGTGACAGTCGTAATCCAAATTCCTATTGATTTATCTGATTTCATAGAGGTCATATCTCAATTTGATCAATGGATGTCAGAAGATGTGAAAATCTTTGACCATTTTTTGAATTCTTTTTATAAAATTTTATACACTTTTTAACAATGTCTAATACTTGATCATGACTGTGAAGATGCTGAATTTCCATTGCAAGTCTTGGATGGCGCCCAAGTTTTCCTCCGAGCAATACTCTATAACCCTTTTCTTTTTCGATTATTGTCCCACTGGGGCAAACATTGATGCATTTTTTACACATCAGACATTGATCAAAATTAATATCAGGTTTTTCGTCTTCTTCATTCAATGTAATTGCATTTTCATCACATACTTCAACACAGGCATTACAAAGGGTGCATTCCTCTTCAGATAAACCAGGGAGTACGGCTCCAATAATGCCAATATCACCGATTTGAGGCCTTGAACATGCGTTGGGGCAGTCAGATAAAGAAACTCTGAATTCATGATGGAATTTTAAACCGGTCTTTACATTCTCTTTTAAAAAGCCAAGAATATCTGCTTTTTCAAAGATTGTTTCAATATCCTTGGCAAGTTCAGCACAGGGATTTGCAGAGTTAGGACAGCCTGAGCCCCCAAAACAGGTAGTGATTTCAAACCCTTTGACCTCTTTTTCCATCCCGCCTTTGGATAAGAACTTTTCTTTTAGCTCATTCACATCTGTCAGTTCAACAGATGCCTTCCCCTTTTCTCCAGCATAAGTCTCAACCTTTTTTTTAACTTTTTTCCTTACAAAGAAAGGTACCTTTTTTAAGGCCTGGTCTGCTTCACTTGACCATTTCATGGAAGGATTGCACCCTGTGAGCTTATTACTATTTTCTTAACAGGGATATCTTTTCCAGACAGATCCATTGCTTTTTGAACAATCACAGGCATTGCTGAACAACAGGGAACTTCCATTACAAGTACTGTTATGCTTTTAAGATCAGAAGTTTTAAAAATCTCTGCAAATTTTTCAATATATTCTTCAGCATTGTCAAATTTGGGGCATCCGATCATCACGACTTTATCTTTAAGGAAATCTGTGTGAAAAGTAGGGTAGGCAACAGGAACACAATCAGCAGCTATAAGAAGGTCTGCACCCTTGAGAAATGGTGCTCCAACAGGAACAAGTTTTATCTGAACAGGCCAATGACCAAGGCATGAATCTGTATTGGCTTTTGTCATTTGTGTCATTGGTTTGTTTGCACAATCACATGCAGTCTCTGAGCTAAGAAAAGTCTCTATGACATTTGACTTGCATCCGCATACATGAGGTTCTGCTTCTTCCTTCTCCTGTTTTTGTTTTTTTAACAGTTCTTCAACTGCTACTTCATCAAATTCGTCTGCTTCTCTTTCTATTATGTGCAAGGCATCCTGAGGGCAATCACCAATACATGCACCAAGGCCGTCACAATATTTATCAGCAATTACTTTTGCTTTACCGTCAATTATTTGAATAGCACCTTCAGCACAGGCAAGTACACATTGACCGCATCCATCACAAAGGTCTTCATCTATTTCAATTATTTTTCTTTTCATTTTTATTTTCCTTCTATCAGAACCTGTTTAGCTAATTTTTTGCCAGAGGCTGTCATAAGTATTCTGTCTAATTTTTTTTCAAATTTACTTGTATCCAGATCTTCCTTCCCATTACAACCCACCATGTTAGTAATCATGTCTGCATCGTACAGGCATTTAAAATTCAAGGTTTCATTTTCATTTGGATGATGGTGGTGCCCAACAATATCACACACTTCTTTGATTATTTCTTCTTTAGTGTCTAATTTTTCAAGGATCTCTTTTGCAACTGGCGGACCTTCTAACTCCTGGTACTTGGCCGCAGAAGAGTTGTGTTTTTCTTCAGCATTTTTAATGCCAATATCATGGAGATAAGCTGCACACATAAGCACAGCCATGTTTGCCTTTTCTCCTTTGCCTATTTTCTCAGCATAATTTGCCACTTTAGTTGCATGACCTATCCTTTTGAAATCCGTATGAAAATATCGTTTCATTTCTACTCCGACTCTGTCCTTTAATAAATCCTGGCGATTCGCCAGGAATTCTTCAGGCAATGTACCAAGACATTGTTCAGCAAATTGACAATAGGAGGCACAACCAAAATCCATCTTAGGGTTGACAATTTTTTCTTTGCAACCCGGGCATCTTCGGGTTGCATCATCTTTGAAAAATTCCATGAGATGTCCGCATTTTGGGCATTCACTTTCAAAAATTGCATTTTCATTCCAGTATTGGGTGTCTTGTCCAGGGCATTGCATGGGCACCTCCTGTTTCAATTCTTTATTTGTGTTGGGTTTAAATCAGATGTTTCAGGCCGGAGCATGGAAATCAAGTCCATGCTCCGGTAAGGTTTGAGGTTGGTTATTTACCTTCCATCATTGCAGCAATATCTGAATCAGCATCTGTAATAGGTTTAATATCAAAATTTTCAACAAGAACATTCAGCACTGTTGGAGAAACAAAAGCAGGGAGTGTTGGCCCAAGTCTAATACCTTTTACACCCAAATGAAGAAGTGCAAGAAGGACGATAACTGCTTTTTGCTCATACCAGCCAATATCAAAAGATAAAGGCAAATCATTAATATGTTCAAGACCAAAAACTTCCTGTAACTTAAGGGCTATAACAACAAGAGAATAGCAATCGTTACATTGACCTGCATCAAGTACTCTTGGGATACCGCCGATGTCACCAAGATCAAGTTTGTTGTATCTGTATTTTGCACAACCTGCTGTTAAGATGATAGTATCTTTTGGAAGTTTTTCTGCAACTTCTGTAAAGTATGCTCTTCCTTTCTGACGGCCGTCGCATCCAGCCATTACTATGAAACGTTTTATTGCACCGGATTTTACTGCATCAACCACCTTGTCTGCAAGAGCAAGTACCTGGTTGTGGGCAAATCCACCTACGATTTTACCAGTTTCAATTTCAGTAGGAGCAGCACATTTTTTTGCTCGTTCAATAATTTGAGAAAAATCTTTTGCGCCACCACTTGGTCGATCTTCTATATTTACAGCACCAGGGAAAGATACTACACCGGTTGTGAATATTCTATCAAGGTATGTATTTTTCTTTTTCATGGGAACTATACAGTTTGTAGTCATGAGAATTGCGCCATTAAATGACTCAAAATCTTCATTCTGATGCCACCATGAACTTCCATAGTTGCCTTTAAGATGTTCATATTTTTTAAAAGCAGGGTAATATTGGGCTGGCAGCATTTCTCCATGGGTGTATACATCAACTCCTGTTCCTTCAGTTTGTTTCAGAAGCTCTTCCATGTCTTTTAAGTCATGGCCACTGATAAGGATTCCAGGATTTGTGCCTACGCCAAGATCAACTTCTGTAAGTTCAGGATGACCATAAGCCCCTGTGTTGGCTCCATCCAGAGTTGCCATGGTAGTTACACCGACTTCTCCTGCTTTAAGTACCATTGCAACCATTTCGTCTACAGAAAGATCTTCTGTTGTGGATGCAAGAGCTTCAAAAAGGAAATCATATATTTCATCTTTTTCAGATCCTAATACTGCAGCATGCTCAGCATATGCAGCAATACCTTTTAATCCTAGAATCAGTAGCTCTCTTAGAGATCGTACATCTTCATTTTCTGTAGCAAGGACACCAATTGTTTCAGCTTTAGCCGCAAAATCATCTTCATTATCAGAGTACCATGTAGCACTGTCATGAAGATCAGAGCCTATTTTGTCTTTTACGCTATCAAATAATTCTTTTTTTACTGCCTGGGCATCTTTGATCCATTTAACCAGATCAGCATCATTAAAATTTGCATTGGTAATGGTTGTAAAAAGAGCTTTTGAAACAAAAAAACCTGCATTTGAAGGTGTTGCTCCACCCGCTGCTTTTGCAGCTTTCGCAATTACACCGATCCCTTTTAAATTAAAAATTAAAAGATCCTGAAGACCAGCAGTACTTCCTTCCTTTCCGCAAACTCCTTTAATTGTACAGCCTTGATTTTTAGCTGTTTCCTGACATTGAAAACAAAACATGATATTCTCTCCTTTAAGTAATTAGTTACAAATAATACATCTTTACTTCTTGATGTAAACTTATTATAAAAAAGAATCTAATTCCTTGACTTGGATCAAGTAATTTGATTTTTTTAATTTATTTTTAATTGTTATTAATAAAAAATACAAAGTGAGACAATTATTCAGAACGATATTTTTAAAGAGAAACTTATAAAAAGATAATTATATATGATTGAAAAATTAAAAACAATACCTCTTTTTTCTGGTTTGGAAACTGAACATTTTTCTGAAATCATTCATTTAACCAAGCGACTTAAATTTGAAAAAGGAAGACTGATTTTCAATGAAGGCGAAGCCGGGGATGGTTTTTATATTGTTGAAACCGGGAAAGTAAAAATATTCAAACTCTCTTTTGAAGGAAAAGAACAGATTCTTCATATCTATGGTCCTGGTAAAGCATTTGGAGAGGTGCCGGTATTTGAAGGAAACAATTTCCCGGCTTCAGCCATGGCTATGGCAAAATCAGAGATCCTTTTTATTCCCAGAGATAAATTTGTAACCCTTATTTCAGAGACGCCCGGTCTGGCCATGAATATGCTGGGTATGCTTTCAATGCGCCTTCGCGAATTTACCATTCAGATAGAAAACTTGAGTTTAAAAGAAGTCCCGGCACGACTTGCTTCCTATGTTTTGACTTTATCAGAAGAACATGGGAAGGCAGAAAAAGTCATACTTCCTATTTCCAAAGCACAGCTTGCAAATCTTATTGGTACAACTCCTGAAACGGTCTCAAGAGTACTGAAAAAAATGACAGATGGGGCATTAATAAAAGTAGATGCCAAAACTATTACAATTAAAAACTATGACGGTCTGATAGATCTGTCTGATTCCGGCAGACTTGAATAATATATTTTTTTGATGAACTTTCTTCATTTGGCTTGTTACTTATAGTTATGTTTGCATTTAATAATTATTCTTAATGGAGAAAGTATTATGAAGAAGAGACAATGCTTTTTATTTGCCGGGCTTGCAATAGTTGTTTTATTAACGAGCACATCACTTTTATACGCAGCAGGAAAATATACACTAAAGAAAAAACCGACCACCATATCTAAGGCTCCGGCAATAGCCAAAATGCCTGATCTGGTAATAAAAAATGCGGTGTGGTCATCAAACCCAAAAGAAGGCGATATAGTTGGTGCATCTTCCAGCCTTAATATTACGGTTTGGAACAAGGGGACAGCCTCTGCAGGAGCGAGTAAATTAAAAATTGATTGTAAATCTCTTACTGGTACTAACTATCCATATCCCTTAGCCGGAATGATTAATGTCCAACCCCTTGGTCCCGGTAAATCAATGACTTATGCCTGGCCACCGGCGTCTTCGGAAAAATGGTTCTCTGGAAAATACAGGATGACTTTTACAGCAGATTATAGTTTTAATTCTGTTAAGGAATCCAATGAGAACAATAATGTTAGAAAATTGACATTTACTGTTTTAGCCAAAAACGATCTTATTAAAAAATTAAAAGTTAAGCCAGGCATAAGACTTAAATTGATTGCTGATCTCGAGGTTGTCTCAGTTTCACTGAGCAATAATAATCCTGTGGCAGGAGAAGATGTCATTGTTACAGCTAAAGTAAGGAACAGCGGTGCAGTCAACTCCCCCCAAGTATATTCTACTTTTAGGTTCTGGAATACAGGTGGTGGATGCACTTATTCTGTATTACCAACACCAAACGTTCCTCCTCTTACTCCTGGTCAAACAACCGAGCTTAAAATAATTACTAAATTTATCGTGCTTGGACAAAGCGCAGGCGTGGAAGTGAAAATTGATAAAGAAAATCATTTCAAAGAAATAAATAAAAATAATAATAAAAAGCTCCACTATTTTAGTGTTCAATGTAAGCCGGAACTTGCTCCCTATGATGGCAGAAAAGAAAAACCTGTCAGTATATATGGTGATACTAAACCAGGTGAACCATTTACTACAACAATCTGGGTTTATAACAATGGAGGGTGCCAGTCAAAGGCTGCCGTACTTGCTATTCAAGGGATAGGATTGACTTTTACTTCATATGATATCCCTCCAATCATGGCAAATCAAAAAATTGGTATACCAGTATCACTTAAATGGACACAATCCGGGACTAAGAATTGCGAAATAAAAGTTGATTATACCAATACTAACAGCGAATCGATTGAGAATAATAATGTAATGAAATTAATAGTAACTGTTGCTGGTGATTGGCCGGCAACAGAATAACTCCATGAATTTCTAAAAGTAGCCTGATTTTTTTGGGTCAGGCTACTTTATATCAAAGAATTCTGTGATTGAGAAATAATTTTTAAACATCATTTTGATTTTGGTTGTAAAGATGAACATCCTGTTGCGGATATGGGATGCTTATACCTTCCTTGTCAAATGTAGTTTTGATTTTTTCAGTTAAATCAAAGTAGACATCCCAGTATTCAGATGTTTTTACCCATGGTCTTACAACAAAATTTACACTGCTGTCTGCAAGTTCAGAGACAGCAATATTGGTTGCCGGAGTTTCAAGGATTCTTGCATCGCTTTTAATGATTGTTTCTAATGTGTCTTTTGCTTTTTTGATATCATCATCGTATCCAATGCCGATTGTCAGATCAACTCTTCTAGTATCATTTGCTGTTACATTGGTTATCACACCGCTGGTAACACTGGAGTTTGGAATTATTACCCTTTGATTGTCCGGTGTATTTAAAATGGTATTAAAAAGTGCTATGTCTGCAACAGTTCCAGATACTCCGCTTGTATCAATGAAATCTCCAATTTGATAAGGGCGAAACATTATCAGCATGACTCCCGAAGCAAAATTGGATAAAGAATCTTTCAGGGCAAGGCCAATGGCTAAACCTGCTGCACCAACAATGGTGAGAAATGAAGTTGTATTTATTCCAAGTTGCCCTAAAGCAGCAATAATTACAACTACCAGAAGTATATAATAAATGATATTTTCAAAAAATTTAACAAGTGTAACATCAATACTGTTTTTTTCAAAAAGTTTGGCACACAATTTAGCAATTTTGCAAGCTACCCATTTCCCAATTAAGAAAATAAGAATGGCAGCAACTATTTTTATTGCGTATAGTGCAGTCCAGTCAGTGATCAGTCCAATAATTTTTTCAATATCCATATTTTTCCTTAAAAATAATATTTAACAGAGAATACAACCTTGGCTTTGTTTATTTTTTCATTATATTCGGTTTTATTTTTTCCAAAAAGAAACCCTGCTTTTAAATCCAAAGTAAGGTTGGTTATTGGAGAATAAGTTATTCCAGGTGTTACAGAAGTACTCTGATCATTTATATTGTAAATAAAAGTTATTGCCGGTGTGAAATATAAAATATCAAAGGGGTCTTTTTGAGAAATTTTTAAATATATATAATCTCTCATGGCAGCCTGCTGATTATAGTAAGCGCCGTATTTTTTACTTTTAGATATAGCTGTTTTGCTTGAAGTAGCTAAGTACTGATCATATCCTCTTTCAATAAACTTAAGATAATCTTTATACTCATTGCCTGTATATCCTTCTCCATTATGAAAGTATTCTAATATGTATGTTGTTTCTAAACTTGAAAGGTAACGCAGACCAAAAAGCAGATTAAAAGCGGTGTCTTCCTGCAGGCTTTCATTCCCATATTCGTCAATAATATATTGAGTGTGGTCTTTAACCAGAGCGACTTCACCATGGATTTCAAATGAAGGGTTAAGGTTTTTAGAAAAATCAATACCTATTCGGTTATTAAGATTTTCACTGACTATAAACATTAGATCAATATCTGTATCAAAGGTGAAGAAATAAAATTTTCCTCCCCAGATTAGTTCATTTTCCAACCCGAGTTCATCATTTATATGTTTGGTGACTGGCATTAAAACAGGTGTTATAGCAAATGTCTGTATAAAACTTTCAGTACTTTTAATATAATCTGCGCTTAAAGAATTATATCCTTCCAAGGTTGCATCAGGGTCATCAATATTTTTTGGCCGGCTAAAGAATGCAGAAGGACTGAAAGCATACCCTTTGCCCCATTTATGCACTTTTTTACCTGCATCTATGGCAAGGGAAACAGAAGGCTGATAAGTTATATAAGCCTCTTCAGCCTTTCTTTCAGATTCTAAGTTGACATCTTCATTATAGTAGATAAGGCTGTTGAAACGGCCATAAAGTTTAATTTTTTCCCACTGGTAATGCCCTTCAATTGTGAAATCAATATCTGTCTGCCAAAATGTATTATCTTTTTTTGTATCAAGATATTTTTGTTTAAATAAAAGTGCATCAGAGTCAAAAAA
>JAGLLQ010000185.1 GCA_023140455.1 Desulfobacteraceae bacterium
ACTGTTACATATAAAGAAAAAGAACGTGAATATATTCTTGCGATAAGATCTCTTGGAGCATCTCACATGAGAATCATATTTCACCACATTATCCCCAATACGATTTCAATTATTGTAACTTATGCTCCATTTGCAATCTCCGGTGGTATTGTCGTTCTCACATCCCTTGATTATCTTGGATTCGGTCTTCCGGCACCGATACCCTCATGGGGTGAACTTTTATCTCAAGGCTGGCAAAATATGGATGCATGGTGGATTTCTCTCTCAGTTGTTGCGTCTCTGATTATCACACTTATGACTGTCACTTTTACAGGAGAAGGTATAAGAGAAGCATTTGATCCAAAACTATATTCCATTTACGAATAGTCTTGTATTAGAGTGATGTTTTGTTGAATTTAAAGCAATCCTGTGTTATTCTGTACAAAATTTCGCAATACTCGCCTGGTTGACAGAGAAAATAAGGAGGGATAATATGGATGACTATCCTACAGAAGAAACTAAAGTAAAAATAAAATTAATCAATGGCAGCAATTTAACAGGTGTTATTAATACTGTTGGATTTGACAGACTTTCTGATTTTTTTGAAAAAAATCAATCGAATTTTATTAAAGTATATAAGGCATCAGTAACAGGTAGTGATAATTCAACTATTATTTTAAATAAATCTAATGTCCTCTACATTATACCTTTAGAGTATTAATACAAATCATATAGACCAGATATAATCCGGATAGATTTTTCAGTAAAGATTATTTGTATCGTATTATCAAATGTAGTATGTTTAAATTTTATTAAAATCTAAGATAGTTTAGATTATAAGATGAGATTATAACAATGAAATTTAATAATACTTTTATCTCTATTGTATGTCTGATTATCGCTATTTTAGTTTTGTATGGAAGAATTCTTATCCCGCATGACACTCAACCTGCCATTGTCATTAATTCTTCTGATTCACAATTTACTAATAATATTATTACAATACATTATCATGAGAGGCCACCATATTATGTAACAGATTCTTCGGGTGTATATGGTCTATGTTCTGATCCTGCCAAAATTGCATTCGAAACATCCGGTGTTCTATTTAAATGGCAAAAAACTCCTGCAAAGCGACAGCTTGAAATTATTAAAACCAATAGGTCAAAAGAATGTATAATTGGCTGGTTCAAGACATCAGAACGAGAAAAATTTGCTAAATATTCTCATTATATTTATCAGGACAAACCAATGATTGCTTTAGCCAGAAAAGATAATAATAGAATCAAATCAAATAGATCATTAAAAGAGACTTTTTTAAATACAAACCTCATTCTATTAAAAAAAAGCAGTTATTCGTATGGCCAGTTCATAGACATAAAAATTGTTGAATTTAACCCTACAATTTTAATATCAAATTCTGAAAATGTTACCATGCTTAAAATGATCCATTCAATGCGAGCTGATTATTTTTTTATTTCAGAAGAAGAAGCAAATGTAGTAATTGCTTTGTCTGGATTTTCAAGAGAGGATTTTAAGTATATAAAATTTAAAAACATGCCAAAAGGTAACAAACGCTATCTTCTTTTTAGTAAAATGGTAGAAGATGATATGGTTGAACGAATTAATAACGCTATAGAGAAGTTTCATACTTTTAAATTGAAGGTGCAAGCAAAAAAGGGAAAAGAAATTTGAATTACCAACAAAAAGGGTCATTAGCAGCAGTCATTTTATTGATCATTTTTTGTATTTTTGTCTTTTTTTGTGAACTCAATATACATAGAAATGCTCAGCTTCGAATTGATGAACATGCACATGTTATAGGAAATGCACTTTGGAATTATAACCCTCAAGCAGCTTCTAAGTATTTATCTCTTGCCTGTAAATCTCAAAATTATCAATATTTGACTGTAACAGATACTGAAGGGAAACTTTTTCAAAAATCTAAAGGCGAAGAAACAGTTTGGAGTGAGAAGCTATTTATATTTTTTAATCTTATTCCCAATGTACAACTTCGATCGAACATTACACATGAAGGTAAAATAATTGGCCAGATTGAAGCTGTTTGGTATTGTCACGCTGTATTTATTGAAGTTGCAGTTTTATTAGGATTGATTCTAATATTTTTTATTTTTAAACTCAGCTTTCGATTATTACATTCAAATAACATACTTGAAGACCGAGTCTTAAAACGTACAGGTGAATTATCAATATTGAATGATTCTCTTCAGTCAGAGGTTGAAAAACACCAACAAGCAAAAGCTGAGTTATCAAAAAGTGAAGAGCGGTACAGGTTAATAACTGAAAATTCTGATGATATAATATGGACTACAGATATAAATTTTAGATTCACATATATCAGTCCATCAGTATTCCAACAAAGAGGATTCACTGTTGACGAAGCAATGGAACAAACTATAGAAGAGGTGTTAACGCCTAAGTCATTTAAGAAAATCATTAATCTCTATGATTATAAATTGAAACTTATCAAAGCCAATGACTCAGAGGGATGGAAGCCAATCATATTTGAATTAGAGCAGTATACTAAAGATGGTAAAATAATCTGGACTCATAATAATGCAATAATTTTGCCGGATCCTAATAAACAACCAGCAGGCATATTAGGGATTACTCGTAACATCACAGAACGGAAAAAAGCTGAAGAAGCTAGAATCAATGCTCAGGCAATTGCTGATGAACATGAAAAACTCGCATTGGTCGGAGAAATTGCAGGGAAAATAGCCCATGATTTCAATAATATTTTAGGGGCTATAATGGGCAATGCTGAACTTTCGTTATTAGATTGCAGAGACACTGAAATAAAAAAGACTCTTGAATTAATATTTAAACAGACCATGCGGGGTAAAAATTTAACTAAAAATTTGATTGCCTTTGCAAAAGATCAGGAACCAAAGCAGGAATTATTAAGAATTAATGATAAAATTAATTTTGTAACTAATCTATTAAGAAAAGATCTTGATGGTATCGAAGTAATTAATAAAGAAAGTTCAGATCTCCCTGATTTACTTGCTGATTCAGGAATGATTGAACATGCATTGCTTAACCTGATACAGAATTCCATCCATGCATTAAGCATGGCTGAGAACCCCGTTATAATAATTCGAACATATTTTTTAAATAATAATATCTATTTAGAGATTGAAGATAATGGGTGTGGAATTCCTGAAGAAAATATTCATCAAATTTATGAACCTTTTTTTACCTTAAAAGGAGTTAAAGATATAAGTGGTTCATACAAAAATGATATTAAGGGAACCGGTTATGGCATGGCTAATATTAGAAAATATATAGAACAGCATCATGGTGATATTGCAGTTGAATCTAAACTTGGAGCAGGAACTAAATTTACCATACGTCTGCCAGTCTTTGAACAACAATTTTCAAAAGAAAAAAAAGGTACATCTCAATCTTATAAAATTTATATTAAGAAAAGAATTCTTCTGGTTGAAGATGAAGAAGGTATTTCCAATTTGCAATATAGGATTTTAACTCAGGCTCCCTATTATCATACAGTTGATATTGCCCACAATGGAAAAATTGCAATTGCTTTGAGCAATAGTAATAATTATGATTTTGTTAGCCTGGATTATGTTCTGCCAGGAAACATTAATGGTATGGATGTTTATAAACATATCAGAAAAATAAATAAAACAATTCCAATATTGTTTCTTTCGGGTAATATAGAGTTTATAGAATCCATCAAAAAGCTGAAACAAGAGGATGCTGTTATTGATCATCTGTCAAAGCCTTGTCAGAATAAAGAATATGTGACCAGTATAAATAAATTGTTTGAAAAAACAGCTTCTTAATTAATTTGTTTGAAAATTATACTTGAAATCCTTATAAAAATATTTAATTATTCAATTTTTAAAAGAAATGAGAATTGTATAAAATTAATAAAATAAAACCATATTACGCAGCTTAAAAATGAAGAACTATTTTATATTTGTATTAGTCTTATCATGCTTGACAGGATGTTCAGCAGGGCCTAGAACAATCACATACGACCTGGCATCACTTACACAAGATCATACAATTGGGATTGCGACCAACCCTTTTTCATCAACTGGTACACTTTTGTCACGTATTAAAACTTTTACAACTGAAGTGCTCTACAGAACTCACCTTAGGTTCTTTGGTTACCCTTTATTAAACTCAACAATCCCTGACATTTCTCCTGACAGAGATTATCTTGATAAAGACAAATTAAATAAATGGCTTGATCGTAAAACAAAGAAACCTGTGAAGGGAGATATTAAAATTTTTCTGTCAGGCAATAATTTTTTTCCAGTTGTAGAGAATGATATTTTAAATGCTGAAGAATCTATTAATATTTCAACATATATTTTTGATAATGATCAATATGGAATTTTTTTTGCTGATCTGCTTAAGAAAAAATCAAAAACAGTCAAGGTAAGAGTTATATCAGATATGTTAGGATGCGCTATTGCCTGGGAAAATTCTGATAAGAGTGATGAGCTTTCCTATATGGAAAGCCAGAATATGTTTACATATCTTACAAAAGACTCAGATATAAAACTTAGGAAAAGCAGAAACATATGGCTGGTATCTGATCATACAAAAATAATAGCTATAGATGGGGAAAAAATTTATTTTGGTGGGATGAATATAGGAAATGAGTACCGCTATGAATGGCGTGATATGATGTTTGAAGTTAAAGGAGATCTTATCCCGGAATTCCAAAAGATTTTTGATAATGCCTGGCTTAAATATAGTTTTTTTGGAGATTTTTTACTTTTTTTCAAAAAAAAGTTTCAAAGAAACATAGCAAGAGAAAATGCCGGTTCTACAAATTTTCATATCTTAAGAACAACTGCATATAGACAGGAAATATATAACGCACAGATTGAAGCTGCAAGACGAGCAAAACATCACATTTATGTTGAAAATCCGTATATCTGGAATGAAACCTTTCTATATGAACTATGTGCTGCCAGAAACCGTGGCGTTGATGTGCGTGTGACAATCCCAGGAGATTTTGATGTTAAAAGTTTTTCAGGTATTAATAAAAAAATTGCCAATATTCTTTTGAAATACGGTGTCAGAGTGTTTATTTATCCTGGAACATCTCATATAAAAGCAGCCTCGTATGATGGCTGGGTCTGTTTTGGTACTGCAAATTATGATGACCTAAGCCTGCATAAGAATTATGAAGTAAACCTTGCAACTTCTGATACTTTATTCTCTGATAAATTTGAACAGGAAATACTTTTGACCGGTCAGAATATTTCATCTGAACTAAAAGAATCCTTTGAGATAGAAATAACTGATTTCATAAAATATAATCTTAAAGATTATTTCTAATACAAATATATTAAGGGTATATGTTGTAGAAACCAAAAAAGGGGCAGCACCGAATGCTGAACCCCTTGTTGTTTAAATGGTAGCGGGGGAAGGATTTTCTAAACTCCAAACTCCCAAAACCTCTATACGCCCAGTTATCAGGCCATTACGTACCTGACCGCGTTCCCTCTTTCTGAAATAAATGTATAAACAAATTGGACACTAAAGTCAACTACTTTTTAACATAAATTTATCAGTGGGTATAATTAAAATTAAGCTTTTTGTTTGACATTTAGTTGGTTTCTTATTACAGCATTATGAAACCGTTGGATTATGCGACATGATCAGACTCATTAATTACTATGGAGACCCCCTATGAAGCACTTAGCTCACTTTCAGAGGAGATATTAAAGATGAAAACAAAGGTATTTATAAGTTGGGGCGGGGAATTGAGTAGAAAGCTTGCTGAATGTCTTAGAGATTGGCTGCCTAACGTCCTGCAAAATGTTCAACCTTATTTTACTCCTAAAGATATCGAGAAAGGTTCTAAGTGGTTGCCAGAAATTACCAAAGAGCTTGATGGATCTGATATTGGGATAGTCTGTTTGACTAAAGAAAATCACAAGCGTCCTTGGATATTATTCGAGACTGGGGCATTAGCTAAAAAGTTGGAAGACTCCAGAGTCCTTACTGTTCTCTTTGATATTGAACCTACTGATATCGAGGAGCCACTCTCAATGTTCCAAGCAACTAAGTTTAAAAAAGAAGATTTCAAAAAGTTGGTCATTGCTATTAATAACTCAGCAGGTGATTCCAGTCTGGAGCCAGAGACACTCAATAAAGTTTTCAATAAATGGTGGTCAGACCTAAAAAAGGACATTGATAATATACTATCAGGTCAGAAGGATACAACCAGTGAGCCTAAAAGAAGTGACAGAGAATTGATTGAAGAAATACTGGAGCGCACAAGACTTATAAGAACCCCTTTGCATGAAGTAAGGAGAACAGCTCAGTTTCAAGAAGATGTTGAGAACATAGTTAATACTTTGATAGATATAGAGTATATATTTGGTGATAAGCTTTCTAATTGGCTCGACAATGATAATGCACGCTTAAGAAGACCACTTATGAGAATATGTAGAAGCATAGGGCGAGACGATCTGTTCAGAAAGTTTTCAGGTAATTATCAACATATTGAGGCAGAACCCGGCTCACATTTGGTAAAATTAGCAATGAAGGGTCTGGAACATACAATAATAGACGCTAAAACACCTAAGAAATAGCATTAATTTAATAACTTAAGGACAACACACCATGCCAAAACAATCATGTTTTATCATTATGCCTATCACAACTCCTGACTCTTATGTTGGTCAATACGAAGGAGACACTGAGCATTTTATGCATATCCTTAAACATCTCTTTCTGCCCGCAATAGATTTAGCAGGGCTTGATCCAATAGAACCAAATATGAAAGGCTCAGATGTAATCCAGAGCGAGATCATTAAGAACCTTGAGACCGCTGATCTTGTTTTTTGTGATATGTCTATTTTGAATCCCAACGTATTCTTTGAACTTGGCATAAGGACTGCTCTGAACAAACCTGTGGCAATGGTTAGGGATGATGTTATCCCGAAGATACCTTTTGATATAAGCCCGATTTACTGTCATCCATATGAAAGTGGTGCTCTCAGGCCCTGGGCACTTAACATTGAGATTGAATCATTAAGCAAACATCTTGAGGACTGTCTGAAAAACAGCGATAAAAATACCTTATGGGAACAATTTGGTATGTCGCAACAAGCAAAACCACCAGAGGGTGCTACCGGGACTGAGGCTCAGTTAAGTTACCTGATTACTCAAATTGACGGTTTGCGTAAATCAACTCATAGATTAGATAGGGGAGATAACCTGTCAGAGTTAGCTATTAGCAATATTATTAATACATTGATAGATATGCATCATATGCTTGGGAATGAGCTTGGACCTGAGTTTGCAGGTGACTTTAATTCACTTAGGAGACCCCTTAAAGAATTATGCTTAAAAATCGATAGGGTCGACCTTTTTGAAAAATATATGAGAAAGACCGCGGCACTTAAACCTTTTGACCTTTGAACATTGCAACATATTTGCCTGAGAATTTCCACATAAAAATCTGAATGCCTATTATTAATAACTGACAAAGCGACTTCCCCCCATGGTGGTCTTGATGCATCTTCATGCAAACAGTAAGCCTCCTCAATACTTTGGGCGACCTCACATATACTCAGGGTTCTGCCTTGTTTGATTCTTTATGTTGCGGAAGGTGTACCTTAAGTAACACTCCAAGTACACGCCAAGAGCCCTGATTAGTCGTGTAACGAAAGGTTAATAATTAATTAGTTGACACCATGTTGCTATGAGTCTATGATGTTTAGTGACATTAAGATTAATTATTAAGGAGAGCAGAATGAATGCACACGTAGGATACATTAGAGTTAGTTCAGTAGGCCAGAACACAGAGCGTCAGCTTGACGGTATTAAACACCTTGATAAGACCTTTATTGAGAAGGCAAGTGGTAAAGACACAGAGCGCCTAATACTTAAGGAATGCCTTGAGTATTTGCGTGAGGGTGACACCCTGCATGTTCACTCAATGGATAGGCTTGCGAGAAACCTTATGGACTTACAAAGAATGGTAGATGATCTAACCCGTAAAGAGATCAAAGTACATTTTCATAAAGAGAACCTTATATTCACTTCCAAGGCTGACTCAATGTCAAAGTTAATGCTTCAGATCATGGGGGCAGTAGCTGAGTTTGAAAGGTCATTAATCAAAGAGAGACAGCTTGAGGGTATTGCCAAAGCTAAGCAAGCTGGTAAGCATCTGGGTAGAATGCCAGCACTCAATGATAAACAGGTAAGTGAAGCCCAACAAATGGTAAATGAGCATGTCCCCAAGACTGAAGTTGCAAAGCATTTCAATATAAGCAGACAGGCATTATACAGGAATCTGGCAAGAAAGGTGAAGTCATAATGAGCTGTAAATGGTCACAACGGTGGGACACCATCAAGACTATCCTTAGGAATGCTGTGAATCTCTTTATGTGGTACGGTGTTTATCTGCTTGTGTTTAACTGAGGTCTGAAACGCCCTGTTGAAATCCTTTCGGGTTATAGACCCGACTATAGTTTTGTCTGAAAGCCTTCACATTGTGGGGGTCTGACGTTTGCGAACACTGTGCGTGGCAGATGACGTGGGGACTTCTAACCCTTCCTTATAGAGACACAGGCCAAATCTTCAGGCTATGTAAGACCAAGTGAGGCGATTACAGACCATTGCAAAGGGTTCACCAAAATAGGACAAAGGGTGCCATTCAGAGGTTCATGGCTAAAGGTCTACCTCAACGCAAAAGGTGCCCCAAGGATAAAACCGATTGTTATCACGAGACACACAACAAACCCAATGGAAGTCACAGGGTAATTCGCTATGTTTAGCTTTGAGAACAGGGTAATACGACCCTTGTTGAAAGATGACCACAGCTTAATCACTCCGCCACCAATCAGGTAAAGCCAGAGCCAAACTGAGGTAAAGAAGCTTGAACACAATAGTATTCGTAAGAAGATGGGATTTTTGTCATCCTCTAAACCAATAACCATGTGAACTAACTCAAACGTGGTGGGGATTAGAGATTGCATAAAGTCATAAAGATGCGAAATTTTTACATCGTGATGAAATAATATTGTAATAACAAACAAGGCGAGCATAGCTGGAATTATCCATAAAATAACTGTAGCCAATGTATCTAAGAATAAAATAACGATGACTTTGGTCTTTGAGTAATGTTTCATCAGGATATTAAGCATGAACCTGCTTTCAAGTAATGATAGGTAATCAGCTAAGAAATTGGTGAAGACAGCAAATACCAAGATAGATTTAAATTCAGGATACA
>JAGLLQ010000186.1 GCA_023140455.1 Desulfobacteraceae bacterium
CCATCCTGGATTGTAAACTCAATATCCTGCATATCTTTATAATGGTTTTCAAGTGTTGTTCTAATATCAAAAAGTTCTTTATACAGATCAGGCATTGTTTCTTCAAGCGAAGGAAGATGATCATTCTGGTTATTTTTTGTGTCATTGTTCAGTGGGTTTGGTGTACGGGTTCCAGCCACTACATCTTCACCCTGTGCATTAATAAGCCATTCACCATAGAATTTATTATCACCAGTTGCAGGGTCTCTTGTAAATGCAACACCAGTTGCTGAATTGTTGCCCATGTTACCAAATACCATGCTTTGAACATTTACAGCAGTGCCCCAGGTATCAGGAAGGTGCTCAATTCTTCTATATGAAACAGCTCTTTTTCCGTTCCAGCTTTTAAAAACAGCTCCAATAGCTCCCATGAGCTGATGTTTAGGGTCATCAGGAAATTCAGTGTTAAAAGTTTCTTTAATCTTTTTTTTAAATTTCTCACATAGGTTTCTCATCTCTGGAGTTTCTATGTCTGTATCGTTTTCATAACCTTTATCATTTTTCAGGTCATTTAAAAGCATTTCAAGGTTAAGCCTTATACCCATGCCATCTTCAGGTTTGATATCTTCTGCTTTTTCCATTACAACATCTGAATACATCATGATCAGCCTTCGATAAGCATCATAAACAAACCATTCGTTATCTGTTTTTTTTATGAGTCCCGGAATTGTTTTTGAGCTGATACCAATATTCAAAACAGTTTCCATCATCCCGGGCATTGATTGTCTGGCGCCGGATCTGCATGATATTAAAAGAGGGTTGTCTATATCACCAAATTTCATTCCCATTTCTGTTTCTATGTTCACCATTGCTGTATCAATCTGGCTATATAGTTCTTCAGGGAACGATCCTCCTGACTCTAAATAGCTATTACAGCATTCAGTTGAAATTGTGAATCCAGCCGGAACAGGGAGTCCAAGTTTTGCCATTTCCGCAAGGTTGGCTCCTTTGCCGCCTAGCAAATTTTTTTGAGTTGCGTCACCTTCTGTATTTTGTTTATTAAACTCATAAATATATTTCATTTTTCCCTCACAATTATTTAGAGATGTTACTTAATACCCATAAAAGTAAAATATAATAAGAATCCAAGTCAAGGATAATTTTTATTCTTTATTAATCATAATATGAATGGTATTATTATATTTTTTTGATTTTGCTTAAACTATTATTAAAATAATTTGCAACTATTAGCAACAACAATATTCAATAATAATTATAGAATGATAAATATAGAATCTATTACAAAGGGTTATGGGGATAATGTTCTTTTTGATACCACCTCCCTGCAGATCAATCATGGTGAGAAGGTTGGATTCGTAGGTAGAAACGGGCATGGTAAATCGACTTTACTCAAAATGATTATAGGTGATGAGGAAGCTGATGCCGGTGAAATCAAGACGCCAAATGAATATAAAATCGGATACCTTTCTCAAAAATTAAAATTTTCTCAAAATAGTGTGATAGATGAATGCAGCCTTGGATTGCTAAAGCATGAAAAAGATCATTATTGGAAAGCTGAAAAAATTCTTGCTGGACTTGGTTTTTCACAAAAAGATATGCAGTGCTCGCCTTCTGAATTTTCAGGGGGATATCAGATACGACTCAATCTTGCTAAAGTCCTTGTGTCAGAATCTGATCTTCTCATCCTTGATGAGCCAACAAATTATCTTGATATAACCTCCATCAGATGGCTGGTCGATTTTCTTTCATCATGGCAAAGGGAGCTTCTGCTTGTAACCCATGACAGAAGTTTTATGAATAAAGTTGTAACCCATGTCGCAGGTGTCCACAGGACGAAAATAAGAAAAGTAAAAGGTGACACTGACAAGTATTATAATAAACTTATTCAAGATGAAGAAGTATATGAAAAGACACGACTCAACGAAGAGAAAAGAGAAAAAGAGATACAGACTTTTATTACCAGGTTTAGAGCAAAGGCAAGGCTCGCAAATTTAGTTCAATCTAGAGTAAAGGCACTTGACAGGTCTAAATCAAGAGAAAAACTACAAAAAATTGAATCTTTGGATTTTTCTTTTAACAATTTTCCATTCCGAGGGAAACAGGTTTTAAACGCTGAAAATATAACTTTTAGTTATGATAGTAATAAAAAAGTTTTAATTGATGATTTTTCCATAATAATTCATCCAAATGATAGGATTGCGATAATCGGCAAAAATGGTAAGGGAAAAACAACTTTACTTAAACTTTTAGCCAAGAAATTGAAATTAAACTCAGGTACGCTGACATATAATCCAAATGTTAAGCTGGGATATTTTGAACAGACCAATATTAATTCACTTAATGACCACTTTTCTGTTGAACAAGAGATCCAAAACGTATATCCTGATTTACAGAGACATCAGGTCAGAAACATCTGTGGAGCAATGATGTTTGATGGTGATAAGGCTTTAAAAAAGGTCTCAGTGCTTTCCGGCGGTGAAAAAAGCCGGACTATGATTGGAAAGCTGCTTGTTACTCCTTTAAACCTTTTAATGCTTGATGAGCCGGATAATCACCTTGATATGGAGACATCAGATTCATTTTTGATTGCTTTGGATAATTTTGAAGGCGCTGTTCTTCTTATTACTCATAATGAGATGTTTCTGAATACACTTGCAAATAGGCTTATTGTTTTTAATAATAATGAAGTGCATGTGTTTGAAGGGAGTTATCCTGAATTTCTTAAAAAAGAAGGGTGGGAAGAAGAACAAGATAATATTGAAACTAAGAAAAGTAATGTTGATAAGGTTTCAAAACGGGGATTAAGACAGAAACGTTCACAAGTAGTAGCTGAGCGCTCAAAAGAGATAAAACCAATTCAGGTAAAAATTGATCAGACTGAGAATTTAATAAGTGAATTAGAAGGCAATTTGAATATACTTAATGATGAGATAATTAATGCAAGCAAAAATTCTGATGGAGAAAGAATAAGTGGTTTGTCCATAAAAATTGCTGAACATCAGAATAAAATTGATGTTTTATATGAAGACCTTGAAGAATTTTTTGATGAACTTGAGATTAAAAGAAGTTATTTTGAGGGAAAATTAGAACAATTTGAAAGGCAAGATAATTAGTATGGAAAAAAAAAAGTTCCAGATGATATATGGTGTTGTATTGATTTTAGTAGGGATAGGTGTTTTTTATAGAATTCCAGCTGTAATGCCTAAAGTTATGGAAATTAATTATTTTTCAGATGCAATTTTAGTTATAGAATTTTCATTCTACTTATTAGGAGGGCTTGTTGTCCTTGCAGGCGCAAAGAAAATTTTTAAATTTTGGAATAATACCGGAGATATTTAAACAATGGTAGGTAAAGGATCCAGAAAAAGTAAGCGAGCTGCTCGCAAACGTCCTTCCACAAAGTCTACTTCCAAACTTGCTGCGACTATTAAAGATCAGAGCGGACAAGGGAGGATTAGGATTGGTGAGATTTTATCAAAAGAAGGACAAATAACCAGTATCCAGCTGGATGAAGCCAAAAAACTTCAGCAAAAGACCCAGGAGAGACTCAGTTCAATTTTACTTGCCAGAGGATACATAGATCCTGATACAATCACAAATGTTCTTTCCAGATTATATAATTATGATGTTTTAAAGTATTCTGATCTAAAGCCTGATCCTAAAATTATTAAAAAAATACCCTTTGAGACTGCCAAGAAATATATGGCTTTTCCTGTCGCAACAGAAGGAAAGGGCGATGAATTATCTGTTATTGTTGCGATGTCTGAACCCACAGATACAGAGGCTGTAGAAAAACTTGAATCTGAGACAGGCCATAATCTCAGGGTATGTGTTTCCTCTGAAAACGATATTATTCAGGCATATAGAGATTATTACAACATAAGCGATGAAGAGTATAAAGGACTTATTCAATTTGAAGAAGAGGAAGAAGAAGAAGAAGTAACAAATATTGAAGATTTCGGTTCTCTTGTATCTGAGGCAGAAGAGAATGTTGAAGTAAGCCATGAGATTGCTGAGGATGAGGATGAGTTTGGTGCAGGTGCTGAAGCTGCTCCTATTATCAAGCTTGTCAATGGTATTCTGTCCAAAGCTGTCAATGATGGTGTGAGTGATATTCATATAGAGCCTTATGAAAAATCTTTTCAGGTAAGATACAGATTGGATGGCAGTCTTTATAAATCAATGAATCTGCCTCCTGCTATTAAAAGTGCTGTAACCTCACGGTTGAAAATACTTGCTCAGCTCGATATTGCAGAACGAAGAATACCCCAGGATGGCAGAATAAAAATGCGGTTTGGAAAGAAGAAAACCGTTGACTTTCGTGTATCAACTCTTCCTACTCTTTTTGGCGAAGGTGTTGTTCTTCGTATCCTGGATCAGAGTGCTCTTAGTGTAGATTTATCGAAATTAGGATTTGAAAAAGATACATTTTCCAGCCTTAAAAGATGTATTGCCAGACCTTATGGCCTTGTTCTTGTTACAGGACCTACAGGTAGCGGGAAAACAACAACTCTTTATTCAGTGTTAAATAGACTTAATAAGGAAGATACAAAAATACTTACAGCTGAAGATCCCGTGGAGTTTAACTTTAAAGGTATCAATCAGGTACATGTTAAAGAAAGTATAGGTATGACTTTTGCTGCTGCGTTGAGATCTTTTTTACGGCAGGATCCTGATATTGTAATGGTTGGAGAGATACGTGACCAGGAAACCGCAGAAATTTGTTTAAAAGCTGCTATGACAGGGCATCTTGTTTTCAGTACCTTGCATACAAATGATTCTCCTTCAACCATAGGAAGACTTGTTGATATTGGGATTCCTCCATACATGCTTTCTGGAACAGTTACAATGGTTCTCTCTCAACGACTTGGAAGGAGACTTTGCCCTCAGTGCAAACAGATAGTCACTGGATATGATCCCAAAGAACTTGAACGACATGGTTTTTCTAAAAAAGAAATTCCTGATTTAGAATTATATGGCCCAAAAGGATGTAAGAATTGTAATGGAACCGGATATAAAGGCAGAGTTGGCTTTTATGAACTCATGGAAGTTACTGATGAGGTCTCAAAAGCTATTAATGCAAGTGTCCCTGAAGATCAATTAAGAAAAGTTGCTGTAAAAGATGGAATGAATACTTTGAGGGAGGCAGCTCTTGAAAAAGCAAGACAGGGTATAACATCTTTTGAAGAAGTCCTGAAAAGAACAGTTGCAAGCAAAGACGCGCTGCCTGGTTATTTGATTAATCCTGATATGGAGCAGTATGAGGATAAAGATGTTATAATCAGAGAAGGTAATAAAGATATTGATTTTTTCAAATTGGATCAGGGAGCTCTTAATGTTGTAAAAGAAGGTAAGAAAATAGCTGAAATTGTTGAGCCTGGTGTTTATTTTGGTGA
>JAGLLQ010000187.1 GCA_023140455.1 Desulfobacteraceae bacterium
TACGATATGAGATTTTGTGGCGTCTTGATGTTAAAAAATTGTGGCATTTTGAAAAATCTGAAACAATAACAGAATTTGAAGATCACATTCGCCTTTTTGAAAAAAAAGAACCGGATAAGGATAAAGATGGTAAAGAAAAAATTATAGTAGATCATGAAAAAGATTATATTGAAATTCCATGTATGTCACATGATAACCCGTTATTAATTATTCCTAAGGAAAACAGAAGAGATATTTTAGATGAAATAATAGAAAATGATGAGTTTAAATGGAGATTGTTCACAGAAAAAGAATATGAATGGGTTTTTAATGAAGAAGCTTGCACAATTTGCACTTCAATATTTCAATCGTTATTAGAAAAACTTGGGAACCCTAAAGAGGTTTTTAATATGCTCTTTGCACGCCCCTACTATTTTAACAGGCGTCTTGGTACAGGAATCAGTGTTTTTAACCCTGGAGACAAACCTGTAAGAAGGGATTTTTATTTTAATGAAATGATCCAGCGCAGAATAGATACTTTATTTCAGGATTCAAAAATCATCAATTATATTTATTCCAAATTTGCAAAAATCAATAATGGGATTTATGCCCTTATGGATATAAAATCACATAATACCGATCGTATGGTTGAACTCCATAACATAATCAGTGAAGGATTACATAAAGTAGATGATATTGAGGAAAAAGTTGATTCATTATTTTTCGCTCTTATGAATCCGGAGGACAAAAAAAATATTAAAGATTTCCCATCATTTTCTGACAGAATTCAGTATATTAATATCCCATATGTTCTGGATATGAAAACAGAAGTGAATATCTACCAGAATATTTTTGGAAGGCATATTGATGAAAGTTTCCTTCCAATGGTTTTAAACAATTTTGCCAAGATCGTTATATCAACACGTCTTAAGCAAAAATCCGATGCACTTTTGGAATGGATTAAAAAGCCGGACAAATATAAATTTTATTGTGATGATAATTTATTACTTTTAAAAATGGAGATATATTCCGGCAACATACCATCCTGGCTGGATGAAGGTGATAGAAAAGATCTTACTCAGAAAATGTGGCGAAAAATTGTAACTGAAGCAGAAAAAGAAGGGAGTGACGGATTTTCTGGCAGGGATTCAATAAAACTTTTTGATCAGTTTTATTCAAGATATTTAAGAGAAGATAAGCTTATCAGCATGCCGGAACTTTGTTCTTTTTTTGATGGACTTGGAGATGAGTTTAAGAAAATGATACCTAAAGAGTTTTTACCTGCGCTTGTTAAAATGTATGATTACAGTGTCTTGCAACAGGTTAAAGAATCTCTTTACTATTATAATGAAGATCAGATAGCAAAAGATCTGAAGAATTATATATCAGCAGTGAATTTTGAAAATGATACTTCAATAAAATGTATTTTTACAGGTGAAAAATTAAATATTTCAGAAGATTTTTTTAAAAGTATTGAAAGCCGGCTTTTTTCAGAAAGTATTAATCAGGCAAAGAGTAACGAATTCAGATCTGATGTATTAAAACAGTACACAACCCATGCATTAAGCCAGGAAATAATGATAGATGGCAAAAAAATAGAAGAAACAAAACTATTTAAGTCCTTGCATGAGCGCTATGTACACAATTTAAAAAATCGTGTTTTAGAGCCCTTTATTGAAAATGAAAATTTTAGGCGCGCAATAAAAGATTTTGATACTGAAGATTTTAAAACCTATGACAACAGAATTAGAACTGACGTTAAATTTCTTATAAATAACCTGGTTGAGAAATTTAATTATACTCAACAAGGAGCTAATGAAATTTGTATTTACGTTATTGATAATGACATAGCCAAGAAGTTTTAAAGGAGAAAAAGATGTTAAAGGGATCATTTGATATTATCGGAGCATCGTTTTATCTATCCACTGCCTGCTACATTGCAAGCATGACAGCTTATATTCTCTTTTTATTTAAGCCTATCGATATTTTTTTAACTTCTAAAAAGGAAAACATTGAAAAATATGCATTTTTTTTTATTAGCGCCGGATTTTTTATTCATTTTGGAACAATAATTTTTCAATCAATTAAAAGTGGAACTATACCACTAAATAATATCGAACAAGCCCTCTCAATTTTAGCCCTGGCAGTTGCGGGCGGTTTTAGTATTTTTAAAAAACAATTTAATTTAAGTACAATAGGTATATTTATTTCTCCTGTAATTGTTTTTATAATGGTTGGATTGGTAATTTTACCTTTAAATGCCAGCATAAATTCATCAGCAGTTCAAAAGTTTTGGCTTATCTCTCATTTATTATTGATAATTATTGGGCAATTAGTTTTTGTTTTGGCTTTTATTGCCGGAGTTTTTTATATTTTTTATGATAAACTATCTTTTGCTAAATTCTTACCACTTGATGTGTTGGATTATAGTAATTATATTTTTTTATGTATTGGCTTTAGTATGCTGACCTTTGGTCTTATTACAGGTTTTATTTATGCAAATGCTGCCTGGGGTGATTTTTGGAGTTGGAGTCCTGGCATACTTTGGGCTATGGCTACATGGATAATTTATTCGATAATTCTTTATATGCGCATAAATTTTGACTGGAAAGGTACAAAACCAGCTATAGCAACAATGATTTCTTTTGTATTCCTGATTTTATCATATATAGGAATCAGTCAGATTTTATAAGATAAGTTATTATATAGCTCTTTTATGAAAATCCCTTTTAGTTTTTTTTAAAAATCGATTATGAATTTATTTGTTTTATCTTTATGTAAAAACGTGTAAATAATAAATAAAATAATATTTATTAAAGGAGACCCATAACAATGATCATTATTTCAAATGTTACATATCCACCGGAAAGTGCCAAAGAGATTGCAAAACGTTTTCTTACTGCACCAGCATTACCTGGTTTTCTAGAAAAAAAAGGACCATATATTTCTACTAATAGAGAAGAAGGTGTGCATTCCATGACCCTTTATGAAGTCGATAATTCACGACTTGCAGAAGGATTGCAGGCAGTTGGGGAAAGCCTAGCAGTCTATATCGGAGTGCCGGGTTATACATATGACATTTTGACGTATTATGAAACTGAGGAAGGACTCAGAATGATCGGCATGTAAAATTAATTAATTTTTTTGAATTTTATTATTAATTAAAATGCTTGCATTAAAATAAATACAGTGTATGTTCTGACGCATAGAAACCTTATGAATGTATTGATAAAGGTGTTTTTATGCAAATAGATAGAAATTTGTTAGGCGTTATTTGTGAAATCTCTGATGTTGATGATTTAAGTTTGTTATTTGATGAGCTTTTTACATCAGCAGAACTTTCAGATCTGAACTTGCGATGGAAACTTATGAAAGATCTGCACACAGGATTACCACAGCGAAAAATTGCTGAAAAATATGGAATAAGTCTTTGTAAAATAACAAGAGGATCAAAAATATTAAAAACAAAGGGCTCCTCTGTGTTAAAAATACTTAATAAATTAGATTAAAGATAACGATTCTATTCGAAAGCAGGATTGATCAGTTCCCAATAAGGGCCAATGACAGGCTACTCCAGAGTTCTAAGTTAAGATTGTCAACTTTTTCAATTTCAAGCCATTGGAAATCTACAAGCTCATCACCCTTGATATAATCGTTTTTGTTGTTTGTAAGTATTCTAAAAACTGCTCCAATATGGACAGACCCGACATCAGTCTCCTCTTCGTTGATTATTCCGGCAAAAATTGCTTTATCTTCGCTGCACATCTCAGATAATTCTTCATCAAGCTCCCTTTGCATACCGGCAATAATTATTTCTTTGATAGAATTCAGATTATTATTTGAATCAATAGGGTTGATATGTCCTCCAATACCTATAGACCACAGATCATGAAGCCTTTCTTCGCTACCCTTTCTTTTATAAACAGCAATATTTTTAAGATCTTGAGTTTGAATAATGACATAAGGTATTATTTGTTTGAAATCAGGATTGTTTTCAATGGTTTCTCTTGATTTAAATTCAAAATTAAATGTTGAACATTTATCAAAAAAAGCTGACTCATCTATTCTTACAATACTTTTTTTTTGGACCCAATTTTTAGGCAAGTCTGTTCTTTTCACACATAATACTTTTTCCATTCATATACCCTTTAAAATTTGTTTTTTATCTATTTAACATTTTTTAAGAAATGTGAATATAGGTTTTTATTTATTCAACTTAGAATTATTTTATTAGATAATCAGTAGTGAGTTTGTTTTTTACAATAAAATCCTGTAATACTTTTTCACCGATTAAAGGAATTTCAGAAAAGGGAAGATGCCTAATCCTATCATATAAAGGCATTGATGTTAAATTAATATTTTCCTGATCAATATTTTGTTTATTGTTACAAATCAGACCTTTGGTCTTAATATTTAAAGAATTAAGATCTTCAATAATCCGTTTAGTCTCATTAATTGAAAGCAAATCATGGTTGAACAGAATATAAAGGCTTGATTGGTTGGCATTTTTGTCATTATTCAAAAAAATATCTTTTAAGTTAAGATAGGTTTTTTTTATTTTTTTTATTTTCTTAAGAACTTTGTCACTCTCAAATTCTTTGCCTGCAAACTTAATTTTTGATATAATTTCTTTTTTTTTGTATATTTCAACTCGCAATTTTTCAAGTTGTTCAATCCAGGTCAAGGACAGAGAAGGAAGGTTGAAAAATCTTAAAGCAACTGCAGTCGGAGGCATATCAATAATTAAATAGTCATAATTTTTAAATTTTTCTCGTATTCTCATAAAGGTTGTAACCAATGCATATTCTTCCATCCCAGGAGAATATTTTAATATGTCAAAGTAGCCTTCCAAGTTAAATGCTGTAAGGTATGAATAACTTTTTTTTACATCTTTGAGAGTTTCTTTTAAATATCTTTTAATTTCTTTATCCCGGTCAATTTGCATTACATCTAAAAAAGGAGATATCGGAAATGGTTTGTCTGATAAATTTTGATTAAATATGTCAGCCTGGTTATGGGCGTAATCAAATGATGCAAGCACAACTCTTTTTTTGTTCATTGCAAACATTAATGATACAAGGGCAGATGCGGTGGATTTTCCGGTTCCGCCTTTACCAATAAAAAATATTGTCTCAGGAAAGTTTATTGTATCACTCATTTTTTCAGCCTATATCAAATGTTGAAAAAAGTCTTGATAATGGTTCATTTGAAGTATTAATCCGGTCTAACAACAAAACAAGATCTTTTTCCATAAAAGGAAGCAGGTCTAATGAGATTTGAACAGGGGGTGCAGGCATCCCGACAAATGAACCCTGTACAAGAAGAGCAAAAACATATTCAAGTTCTTCAAGCTCTGCTTGGGCACCTTCAATTGCTTTAGTCCTGGCAACTTCATCAGCAATTTTAAATGAAGATATCAGACTTAGTTTTATTTTTTTTAATAATTTAACAATATGGGAGTGAAAACTATTCATGTATTCTGAATATCTTTTTATCAAAATCAATTCGTTTCTTGGAAGGAAAGTAATAATAAATTGCATAAAGGGAGAGTAAAATAATACTAGTTGAATAAAATTTTTCAAATTCACAAACTATTGCAATAAAGGCAAAAAAAGGTGTTAATAAAGATATACTGATAAGTCCTTTTTCAAATTTAATAAAACTATTTATTGGTACTTGTTTTTCATCTCGCATTATATGTGCAAAAATAGTTCTTAAAAAAAGTGGGCCTGCAATTGCTGTGATTGATGAAAGAACAAAAAAAAGTACAGGGAAAAAAGAAGGCGCAGTCAATTTATCAAAATCAGAGAAGTGAAATATTTCCGATGCACCAAATATTAGAAAAAGAGCAATAGCCGGGGCAATAAGTTTTAAATAGTGTTTTTTTAAGTCTGCGAACATTTAAATATCCAAATATTAAGTGATAGAAAATATTAGATCTCAGGCAGTCTTAATATTAAGACTGCCTGAGATAATAATACAAATTAAACGTCTTCTTTAGTATTGAAAAACTTAATCAGCCCTTCAATTGCGATCCAGACTGCAAGAATTAAAATAATTGCATTAACAACCTGGAGTAACATATTATG
>JAGLLQ010000188.1 GCA_023140455.1 Desulfobacteraceae bacterium
TGGAAAAAATTAAATACCAGATTGGTATTTTTAAATCAGGAGACCAGATTTTTAAAACTCAAATCCTTTTAAACAACAAAAGAAGTATCACTATAGGTGGACCAAAATTTAAAAAAGGATATCTTTTGTTTAATATCTCCGGAAAAATTCAATAATATTTAACAAAAATTCTTGACAAAATAATCATCCTGCTATATTTTGTGACTGACGGTCATAAAATGGACAGGAAGAAATATGGGAATTGCAGACAGAAAAGCAAGAAATTTTAAACGCCGGGAGGAAGATATCCTTCAGGCAGCGCTTGATCTGTTTTCTGAAAAAGGTGTCGAATTTGTGACAATTGAGATGATAGCAGAAAGAGCCGAAATTGGCAAAGGTACTATTTACAAGCACTTTTCAAGTAAAAGTGAAATTTTTGGCTCTCTCATAATCCGTCAAAGCAAAGAAGTTTTTGCTTTGCTTACCAAGATCAAGACCGATGCACCCATTATTGTTCAAATGAAACAAGTGCTAAGACTTTTTTGGGATATGAATATAAATAACATGGGGAAATATGCTGTATACAGAAAATGCGAGCAGCTTCTTGTAATGGATGATTTGACCCCGGACGTCTTAACTGCATTTACAAAAACGGTTAATGAAAAAAACAGACGGGTCAAGGTGCTTATTCAACAAGGTATTAAAGAGCAGATCTTCAAAGATGAGCCTGTTGAAAACCTTACAGCAGCAGCAATTGGCTTGGTTCTGGGCGTTTTTGATATTATTCTTGCAGGAGGGATCAAGCCGTCAGAAGAATTATATTCCCTTATGGAGAACATGATTCTTAAAGGGTTTATGAGATAAAACAATAAATTATTATAAATATGGACTACTCCTTGTCAGGAGTTTTTTTTGGCACTTATTATGACTATTAGTCATATTTAGAACAACGGTCTAAATATAAGATTCAGCAACCTTACTAAAAAGGAAAAAAAATGAAATTAAATCAAATGGTTGAAAAATTAGTAATTCAATATCCCAAAATAATACTTTTGGCTTTTCTTATTATTTCCATATATGCAGGATCTCTTCTCAGTGGTCTGACAAGGGATCCGCAACCGTATCTTTTGCCGCCCTCCCATGAAAGCCGTGTGAATCTGGAAAAACTGAGGGAGAATTACACAGGCTCAAAAGACAGTGTCTTGATATTACTTGAAGCAGATAAAAGTATTTTCACCTATGAAACATTATTAAGAATAAAAAATCTTACAAATGCTTTTGAAAATATTGATATTGTAACTGATCAAGACAGAGCCACACTCCTGGCTTTAGCCCAAAGCACTGATGAAAATTTGAGCAAAAAAATTAATACTCTTGCAACAAAAAAAATTGATTCGGAGACATGGATGCTTGTAGATGAGATCTCAGAAGAGATTTCGCTCTTCCAAGACGAAAACGAAACCCTTATTAAAACAATTGCCGATTTCAAAGAAAAGCTCTCACCAATTATTGAAGTAACATCTCTATCAAATACAGACAATATTCTGGGTAAAAACGGCGAGCTTGATGTCAGTCCAATTTATGAAGATGTGCCCAAAAGCAAAAAAGAGCTTGAGCTTATTAAAGAAAAAGTTCTTTCAAATGATCTTTTCCATAACATCCTTGTTTTAGATGATCACAGATATACAAGCATTCTTGTTGAACTTGCAGTAGGTGATGAGCAGTCAAACGAAAAACATATCATCTATAAGAAGATAGAAGATATTCTTGAGAATCAAATCAAAGGACCGGAAAAGCATTATATCGCAGGCATGCCTGTTGTTATGGGGGCTCTTGGCAAAGTTATGCAACAGGATACAAAAAGACTTTTTCCCATTGTATTATTAATTGTTGCAGCCTGCCTTTTTTTTACATTCAGAAAAATTAAAGGCATTTTTGTACCGCTTGCAGTTGTTCTTCTCTCTTTAGTTGTCACACTGGCAATAAAAGTTTTGTTTAATATCCCCTTAAATATTATCACAACAACACTGCCTGTATTTATACTTTCCATAGGAGTTGCAGATGGTATTCATATCTTTTCAGAATACAGAGATATGATTGACAAGGGACACGACAAAATTGAAGCTGTAAAATTAATGCTTCAACATTTGACCATGCCTGTCATAATGACATCAATAACAACTGCTGTGGCATTTTATTCCATATCCCTGACCGAGATCATTCAACTTAAACATTTTGGAATCTTTGTTGCGACAGGAACAATAGTTGCCATGTTTTTCTCATTG
>JAGLLQ010000189.1 GCA_023140455.1 Desulfobacteraceae bacterium
TTGATGGATTCTTTTAATACCAAACAGGCAACCATTTTAAAAACTATATTTTATTCGTAAAAATAATCTATCCTGTTCATTATAAGAATAGATAGCAGATGAGGTATTCTGGGATTGGTAAAAAATAATACCACCTTCAATGCTCAACCCATCAAGAAGATCATATTTACTGCTGAGCCGCAGTATATTCCCGTGCCCTGGGTTAATATTAACCCATAGTAATTCAAGCTCAAGAGCTTCATTCATCATACTATATGTTGCCTGCAGATATGTTCTGTATTCGTTTTCTTTATTGTTTAGATAATTCTCCCAATCAAGTATATGGGTTACCTGAGCTTCGAAATTCAGTCTTAGATTATTAATGCCTGTGTATTCAAAACCTGCCAAAAATGTCAGCTTGTCTCCCTCTTTGGTTGTATTAATTCCAGCCAAAGGGATACCGGAGTTTAGTTGTTCGAAAATATCATTTCGCATAAGTTTTATGTTTTGCTGGAATGCTGTTTCAAACTTAAACAGGCTTGAACCTTTAATAATATTGCCTGAAATACCAAAGGTTCCATATTTATCATATTCAGGTCTAAGAGTAAGCCCTGATGGAGTAATGCCTTCTATCGTGAGGTATGGTTGATCATCATAAGTATTTGCTGCAACAAAAGAGATGTCTCCACCATTAAAGGATTTGGTTGCTCTTGCAGCAAGGCCTGTAGATCTAAAGCCACTTTCAGGCCTGTTTTGATCCAGGATTTCAATCCCGGGGTTTCGTATTGAGGCATAATAATCAAAATCTGACCCTGCTCCAAAAATAAGACTGCCGGGGTGTTCATGGATAGTTGCCATATCAAATGCCCATTTATCAAAAACAGCAGATAATCTTATTATGCTTACCGGCATTCTGGCATCTTCAATGCTGATGAGACCGGGTTGGGTTCGATCCCTCGGGTTAATAACATCTAATATTCGGGCATAGTCAGATTCTCCAAACACAATAATTTGTCTTCCCAGCTTTAAAGAATATTGATTGCTTAATTTACCATCAATATATAATTCCTTGAGAGAAATATCATATTCATTGTCATTCAAGGTCTCTTGTAAAAACTCATCCCGTGATTCAATACAGTATGCAAAGTCATAAAAAGCATTTGCTGATCCTTTAATTTTCCATTGATCATTAATTTTGTAATCAGATTCAAGGAATAAGGTTGTTTTTACTTTGGAGAGCTTTTTATGATCTCTGTTATATCCATATTCGGTTTCAAATTTAAAAAATCCTCCTATAGTCAAGCCGGGGAGAAAATTTGATGTCTCATCCTCTGCATCGGACATTATGGCAATGTCAGAATCAATTTCAGGAAAAGAATCAGAATCTTCAAACTCAGAATCAGTGAAGCCCTGCAATTCTTCTGATTTCGGCGGATTGTCGGCAAAAGCATTTGAAAGAATGACAGTTGGGGACATAAGAATTGTGACCATAAACCAGAAGAAAATACTTGTTTTGAAAACAGTTTTTAACATTACAAGCCTCTCTCCATATTACGTGTGGTAAAGTAGGAGTCATCAATTTCTTTATTGTATTGCACATTAGCCAACTTCAATAATGATGTATGCTCGACTTTGCCCTTAACAGTTGTTGTCATGGTCATTTTATATGCTGTCCAGATATTATCTGTTTTTTTAATATCCTCAACTTTTAGATATTTTATTTTTTTACCTTTTTTTACCCAGTATTTTGCTTTAGCAAGCATGAAATTGTCTTTTCTTACCCAGATTAATGATTTTAGATAACCTGTTTCATCAAGAATTTTATTTTTCTTATCTGCTTTTGGAAGCCCTTGTATAACCCATGTATCAACACCATCAACCAAAAGGCTTTCTTTTATAAATTTGTAATCCCAATCTTCAATTGTAATGCCATTGATATCTGAATATGAAAAATCACTTCCCATAAACGAGCCTGATTTGTCACTTGATGCAAGGCGCTTTACTTTTTTTAAAGCAGGCAGATAAAGCCATGAATCGCCTTCCTTGTTGTTGTCATCAAAATCAAATGACATATAGGCTGTGTTTTTTACATCAGCAGGGCTTAAAAAGAATATAATCCCTTTGGTATCTTTCCCATAATCCTTTGAAATGTTTTTAATTTTTCTTATTCTTTGCTGTTTGTTTTTATTCAGCAATATCATTGTGATGTCAGATGTTCTTGTGTTGCCATCATCACGGGCATCCATTTTTTCCATTACCTGTGGTGCTGTAAGTTCACCTTGTGCAAACAGGGAAGGGGAGGCGAATGCTATTAATACGAGTGTAATTGTTAAGATAAATATCAGTATTTGTTTTGTTTTCATTTTTTTATCCTTTTTATGACCCATTTTTTATGAATGGGCTTGTGGGTTAAGTGTGATTTGTCTTTTTTTGGCTGTTGATGTTTCTAAGATCACAGGGTTTTCAAGAAAAACAATGAGAACAGGGATAAGAACAAGAGTCGCTGTAGCACTTACCATCATTGTTACAGTAATCATCCAGCCCATGATAATTAAAGGTGATAGAATAGAGAATAAAAGAGCAATAAACCCAAGACCTACAGTAATTGCATTTGAAACAATGGCTTTCCCGCTGTGGCTTATTGTATTGTTCAAAGCATCAGTAAAATCCATACCATTTTTTCTGTTTACTCTGAATCTTGAAATATAGTGGATTCCATAGTCAACACCTATTCCAATAACAATACTTGAAATAATGGCTGTTCCGATATCCAGCGGAATGCTGAAAAATCCCATAATTCCAAAATTGATTGAAATAGTCATGATAAGAGGCACCATTGCAATGGCTGCATAACTAAAAGTTCTAAAAGTAAACAAAAGCATGCAAAATACAACCACAAGAGATACGATCAGGGAGATAATTTGCCCGTTTACAATTTCATCTGTCGCTGCAACTGCAACATTTGCTACTCCGCTGATATCAAGGCTTAAATTATCCGGGAAGTTATGCTTTACAAATAATTTGACTTTTTTTGTCAACTTAAGTGTTTCATGTGATGAATTGGTTTTTAAAACAGCCTGGATATTCAGTGTATTATAATCACTGTCAGTGAGATCCGAAAGCACATTACCTCCACCGTTTTCATATAACAGTAAAAGCTGGGAAATCATATTTTTGCCAGATGAGCCTGTATTCTCTTTATTTTGACTGCCAGGGACAATGTTGAATTTTTCATCTTCATCATTAATGACATAGTTAACCCGTTTTATAAGCTCAGTAAGTCCCATAACCTTGCCAACCTTTGGCTGGGATTTTAAAAACATGACAAGATCATTTGCTGCAGCAAGGTTTGCAGGGTTTTTAAATGGTTGGTCTTGATTGGAATTATCATTTATAAGGAAATTTATCACAGCGCTTCCGGCAGCAACATTATTCAGTTTTTTTGAAGATATATATATAGGTGAATCTGCTAAAAAGTATTCTGCATTATTATTATCAACAATAACCTTTGATGCACCAAATAGAGCAATGATGAGAATTGTCCCGGCGACTGTAACTATAAGCCGGGGTTTTGAGATGGTCTTGTTGGTAAAACTGATTAGAATATTAGTGTATATTTTTTCAAATCTTGAAGGTTTATGGTTTTTTGTTTTTCCTTTTTCCGGGAGCAGGACAAGGAGCGCAGGAATGAATAACAATGAGAAAAACATGGCAACTATTGTTCCTATACCAACAAAGATCCCAA
>JAGLLQ010000019.1 GCA_023140455.1 Desulfobacteraceae bacterium
TTATGAGGTAAAGGTCACTGGTCCGGTTGAATATAATCCCTGCAAAGATTGTGACAAACCTTGCCGAAATTCTTGTCCCATAAACGCTTTTCAAAATGTTGTATATTCACCTGATAAGATAGGTCAATCTATATTACCGGGAATCAACGGAACTTATGACCGTGTGATTTGTAATATGAAGATGGAAAAAGATATTGAGGACGCAGTCATGAGAACATCTACATTAGACGACAAAAAAAAAGATGTTCGCTTGGCCATTAATGCGTTTGAAGAAGGTATTAAAGTACCCCTGAAAAATGATTTTAAATCTAACTGTTGTGTTAAATATTGTAGAATATGCGAACTGACTTGCCCGGTGGGGAAGTGATTCCATTGAATACAGCTCAATAGGATTTCTGTAAGACGATCCAATATTATAAGTCTGAGTACTATGGTATTAGTGCTCCCATGCAATCTTGTGTACATGGCAATGACTTGTATTCATTAGACTCACTTTTTCCAGATAAAGCCCGGCACAAGATATAGTAATTTGAGAATAATCCCTTTTTGTCAAATTGAAAAGTTATGGCACTTGCATCATTCTTGAGTTCTTAAAAACTTTACTATTCAAATAGTATCTTTACTCTTAATTTATTGAGGACTAAATTTTAAGTTTTGCCGTTGACAAGACTTGAATGTGAGCGGTGGCATTTAAATGTCATGAAACCCATGGAATAAAATTGTAAGAAAATTTTGGCATAAACTTTGCGTATTAACAAACTTTAACAACCAATTGGAATTACAGTAACTATGAATAAGAAGATGAACAAAATATTTTAAAATTACTTTTTTTAGAAGAAAATATATCGTCTTCAACCCAGGGATTCATGACAATTTTAGATCAAGCCTGACATCGGATACAGCATGGGTTAAACTAATTCATCAAAATTTAATATGCTATGCTAAATTTTTCATATGGCTATTACTCAGTATATTTTTGTATTAAATAATACTAACCGCCAGGATAGAAATCACAGACATCATAAAGAGGACAATCAGAACAGTTCGGCTTTTTAGCATCACATATCTCTCTGCCAAAGTAGATCATCCACAATGAAAAATCGCTCCATTTGGCTTTGGGAAGTTTTTCCATAAGATCAAATTCAACTTTAACCGGATCTTTTTTTACAGTGAGCCCCAGCCTGTACGATATCCTAAGGACATGGGTGTCCACAACAATGGCAGGTATATTAAAGATTGTTGACAAGACAACATTTGCTGTTTTTCTGCCTACACCGGGCAGTGTTATAAGCTTTTCAATATCAGATGGCACTTCCCCGTTAAATTCATTAAGGAGCGCTCTGGCACAGGCTATAATGTTTTTAGATTTATTGTTGTAAAAACCTGTGGAATAAATAATGGATTTAATATCTTTTAATTGGGCAGATGCAATATCCTCGGGTTCTGGATATTTTGCAAAAAGATCTTCTGTTACCTTATTGACCTGATTATCTGTGCACTGGGCTGATAATATTGTTGCTGTTAAAAGCTGAAAGGGACTTTTATGGTTCAGCTGAGTTCTGACAACAGGGTATCTTGCCTGAAGTATTCCAAGAATTTGAGTAATTTTTGATTGTGATACAGTCATATCAACAAATCCTGGGGAGCTGCTCACCTGTCAGCATATCAACAATTCTATTGCCGCCGATTAGAGTCTCCATGTATACTTTGCCTTTATGCTCAGGGTTAGAATTTTCAGGCATGACTTCTCCTATAATGCAGGCATCTTTGCCAAATTCATCTTGTTTTATTATCTCAAGGATTTTTTCAGCATGTTCGGGTGGAACAAAAGCAATGAGTTTGCCTTCGTTTGCAATATATAGAGGATCAAAACCTAAGAGTTCGCACATGCCTGCGACTGCGCCTTTTACAGGGATAGCGCTTTCTTTTATTTTGATTTCAACATTGGATTGAGATGCAATTTCATTTAATGTTGTACCAAGTCCGCCACGGGTTGGATCTCTTAATACATTAATCTTGTTACCAGAATCAATAATAGCCTTTACCATATGATTTAAGGGTGCAGAATCAGTTTCAATGTCAGAGTGCATTTTCAAGTCTTCTCTTGCACTTAAAACCGTGATGCCATGATCAGCAATAGAGCCGCTTATAATAATTTTATCACCAGGCTGTGCATTTGCGCCTGTGACGTTTACATTATCAGGTAAGATACCAACTCCAGATGTGTTGATAAATATCTTATCAGCTTTTCCCTTTGGAACAACTTTGGTATCGCCTGTAACAATATTGATACCTGCTTTTTTTGCAGCTTCTGCCATTGTTTTGAGGATAGTCTTAAGGTCTTTGATGGGCATGCCTTCTTCAATAATCAATCCAACACTCATATATAGTGGGTTTGCTCCACACATGGCAACATCGTTTACAGTACCGTTTACAGCAAGGTCCCCAATATTCCCTCCAGGAAAGAAGATCGGCTCAACAACATAGGTATCAGTGGAAAAAGCTATTTTTTTACTGGTTATATCAAGAGTAGCTCCATCATCAAGCATAGCAAGTGCAGGGTTGTCAAATAAAGGGAGAATTATATCTGAAACCATTGAATGTGATATCTTTCCGCCGCTGCCGTGATCAAGTAAAACCTTGTCTTCTGCCATATTCTTAGATGTCCTTATTATATTTTCTTATCTGTTATATTTGTAATATGCTGCACATGATCCTTCACTTGAGACCATACATGGTCCGACTGGATTCATCGGAGTACACGCTTTTGCATAAAGCTTACAATCTTCCGGGGTTTTAAGCCCCATTAATATTTCACCACAGGCACATGCTTTAGGCTCTTTTGTATCTTTGATGTCAATATTGAATTTTGAAGTGGCATCATATTTTTTAAATTTTTTGTTTAATACCATTCCTGAATCTGGGATTTCTCCAATACCTCTCCATACAGCACTGCCTTTTTCAAAAACCTGGTTCATAATCTCTTTTGCCTTGATATTCCCCTGATCTGACACTGCCCGCGGGTAAGCATTTTCCAGAGCAGGCTTTTTTTGTTTATTCTGTTTTGCAAGCATTAATATCCCTTTGAGGATGTCTATGGGTTCAAAGCCTGCAATAACAGAAGGAATACTGTATTCTTCATGCACGCTTCTGTATGCATCAGTGCCTGTAATAACAGAAACATGACCCGGAAGTATAAACCCGTCAATTACAACTCCATCAGTCTGCATAAGAGCTGCCAGTGCAGGAGGTGTGAGTTTGTGTGAAGAATGTATTGAAAAGTTTTTGATATTTTGTTGTTCTGCTGCCAATAGAGTAGCAGCGATTGTAGGGATTGTTGTTTCAAATCCAATTGCACAGAAAATCA
>JAGLLQ010000190.1 GCA_023140455.1 Desulfobacteraceae bacterium
CCAATCAAAAAAACTAAATTATTTGATATTCTCAGAACAGTTTTAAGTATTGACTCTCAGAATATTGACCAGTCTTGTGAGCCAATTATTACATCATATAAAGTTGAAGAAATTAAAAAAGCACAGGCAAACAACCATTCAAACCTAAAAATCCTGATAGTTGAAGACAATATAATTAATCAATTAGTAACAAAAAAAATGTTACAAAAGATAACAAAAAAAATAAGAGAATTGGAAAAAGAAAGTGGTGAGCATGTTCCAATCATTGCCCTTACTGCCAATGCCATGAAAGGTGATCGTGAACGCTATCTTGCCTGCGGTACTGATGAATATCTTTCTAAACCATTAAAGAAAGAAAATCTAATAAAAGCAATGAAATCGCTTGGCTTAATCTAATTTTATCTAAGCATCTTGCATCACACTGTTTTATTATTTCTATACAAATCAAGATTTATATTGATTTTATCAATTTGACAAAACTATAATCCGAAAATATCTTAGCCTAATATTTAGATATAATAATACTTGCAAAGGTATTTGAATTTTTTTAAGGAAAAAAGTATGGCATTAAAATTAGATTGTAGAAATATTGACTGCCCGGGACCTGTTTTAAAAACAAAACAGGCAATTGAAGAACAGGGGGCAACAGAGGTTAAAGTCATTGTTGATAACGATGCTGCTGTGGAAAACGTAACAAGATTTTTAAATTATCACGAATTTGAAGTGTCTGTTGAATCTGATGGTATAACTTCTACCATTGAAGGTAAAAGTACCGGTAAAATAATAAAACAGGACCTACCGTACAAAGAAAAAAAAGCCGATATAAGCCATGATAATCAAAAAATCATGGTCATGGTTGGAGCGTCTGTTCTTGGAAGAGGCGATGATGAGCTTGGAGGCAAGCTCATGATAAATTTTCTCAAAACTCTTAAAGAGATGGGGGATGATCTATGGCGGCTGATTTTTGTAAATAATGGGGTGAAACTTACCATCAATGATTCAAACACCCTGTCGATACTAAAAGACCTTGAAAACAATAATGTTCATATTCTGGTCTGCGGTGCCTGCCTTACGCATTTTGATCTTATGAATGAAAAAGCAGTGGGTGAGACAACAAATATGCTTGATATTGTCACATCAATGCAGCTTGCAGATAAAGTGATTAATCTCTAACCATCGAACTGCTATATGATTTATTATATTGACATAACCCATGCCTGAATCTGAGTGTTTGTGTCAAAAGTTATCCTTTTTGATACCCTATGTTGTTTGAACAATATCTTATTGTAACGTATGAAATGCAAATAATGGCAACGTAACCTTAAAGCCGCATTTAAACTTTATTACTGAATAATTTTACGAGAATTGTTAAATTGCCTGGTTGACTAATGTCTGAGTCCGGTTGTCTTTTCCGGAGCATTCGCTTATTATTTTTTTGTTTTTTAAAAAATGTTTAAGCGGTGGAGGAAAAGATAACCGGACTTAGACATGGGTTATGCCAATGTATCAAAATATTCAGCCATCATAAATAAATTCTTGAAAAATAAGACAAAATAGGTAATATTATAGGGTTTTATACTTGCAATAGTTTATATATATAAATGAAGGAGAATATGAATGTGCCGGTTAATTGCGTTGACCAGCGAAGAACCAGTGTCACCAATTGTTGCCATCAACGCCCTTGATGTAATGAAAGAAGGTCATGATGGTTCAGGAGTTGGTTTGCTTCTAAGAGATCTTGGTGGTCCGTTTAAAGAGATGAAAGATTCTCCAATCCTGTCTGGTATTTTCACAGAAGATGGAATCCGGCGTCTTGATCTTTTTATGATGGATCATGGTTTCATGACCAAATATAAAATAACAATTAAAGTTCCTAAAAATAATTTGTCTAATATTCCCAAGCGTGACGTATACCTTATAAGAGCTTATGAGCTCCCTGAAGAGTGGGAAAAACTTGACAAAGAGACGATTGAAACACGCTTCATGGAAATCAGACTCAAAATCCGTGAACTGGGTGCAGAAAAAAAGGATATGATTGTTTTTTCATTCTGGCCAGACACAATCATGATAAAAGAGCTGGGCGACCCACTGGAGGTAGCTGAACACCTGCAGCTTGACAGAGAAGAATTAAAGAGCGGCGTCATATTTGCTCAAGGGCGGCAAAATACAAATTATGCAATAGATCTTTATGCCTGCCATCCATTTTTTCTAAAAGGTTATTCTACAATGACCAATGGTGAAAACACAGCATTTATACCCATAAAAAACTTTTTAGAATCCCGGAATTTTTCAGGATATGCAGGGTATCAATCAGATTCAGAAGTGTTTACACATATTCTCCATTATACGATGTCATACCTGGAATTAGGGCTTGATTCATACAAACATGTGATAACCCCGCTAAAAAACGCTCATATTGATGAACATCATGACTCGACATTTTTAAAACATCTTAAAGAATCCTGCCGCCAATTAATTATTGACGGACCAAATTGTGTTATTGGAGCTCTCCCGGATAACACTTTATTTATGGCTCAGGATCAAAAAAAATTACGCCCCGGTGTTGTTGGGGGAAAACCTGGAATCTTTGCATTTTCTTCAGAAATATGCGGTCTTGATTCAGTAATCCCTGACAGGGATAAAAACAAAGATATTCAACCCATGTATATGGATACAGCAATTGTCAGTCCGGATCGTCAGGAGGTAAAAATATGCCGTCAAACAGAACCATTGAACCTTCCACTTTAAGTCTGAGTGATCTGCCATGGCAAATCACCTGGAATAAAGAAAATTGCACATTATGCGGCAAATGCACAACTGTTTGCCCTGTTCAGGCAATAGAGCTTAAAGTATTTAGAAAAAGAAAAATCAATGCTTCCATTGATTTGAATCAGAATAATAAATCTGAATTCCAAACATATTTTGGAATCAATCAGAAAAAAACAATTAAAAATGCATGTATGGGTTGCGGCATGTGTACACTTATATGCCCGAATGATGCCATACTTCCTGATAAAAATTTTCAAACAGACAGGCTCGCATTCCATATCAATCAAGGCGGAGAACCAAGAAAACGTGGTGGCAGAAGAAATTCAAAAGAAAACATCCTTGATAAAATTAAATTCATAAGAATCTCCATGCTTACAGACCCTGCTCTTGATGCTGGAAGACATGAATTTGAATTGTGCACTCTTCTGGGCAGAATACTTCCTCCAAAAGAGAATATAAAACAATTGCGGGAACAAGGCTGGATCCCTCCTGTTAGAGAAATATATCCACTGGTTATCGGTGGTATGTCCATTGGCGCGCTTTCGCCAACAATGTGGGAAGGCCTTCAAATGGGTGTTGCATATCTTAATGAAGAACTTAACATGCAGGTTCGTATCAGCACTGGTGAAGGAGGATGCCCGGCAAGACTTTTGAGAAGCAGATTCCTGAAATATGTAATCCTTCAGGTAGCAAGCGGTTATTTTGGATGGGATGAAATCATCCATGCACTTCCCCATATGAAAGAAGATCCCTGTGCAATAGAGATTAAATATGGTCAAGGCGCAAAACCAGGTGATGGCGGCCTTCTCATGTGGCACAAAGTAAATAAATTGATTTCGACTATCCGTGGAGTTCCAATGGGAATAAGCCTTCCTAGCCCTCCAACCCATCAGACACAATATTCAATTGAAGAATCAATTGCAAAAATGATTTTATCCATGTCCATGGCATGGGGATTCAGGGTACCTGTTTATCCAAAAATATCTGCCACATCAACATCTCTTGCAGTTATGAATAACCTGATGATCAATAATTATGCATCCGGTCTTGCCATAGATGGAGAAGATGGGGGGACAGGAGCTGCTTACTCAGTTTCAATGAATCATATGGGACATCCCATTGCTTCATGTGTCAGGGATAATTATTTAAACCTTGTTAAGGTTGGTAAACAGAATGAAATCCCAATTTTTGCAGGCGGTGGAATCGGTAAAAATGGCAACCTTGCTGCCAATGCTGCAGCACTTATAATGCTTGGAGCAAGCGGGGTGCAGATTGGAAAATATGTTATGCAGGCAGGCGCAGGATGTCTTGGCACTGAAGAAGATCGTTGTAATGTATGCAACACAGGTGTTTGCCCCAAAGGTATAACATCTCAGGACCCAAGGCTTTACAAGCGGCTTGACCCTGAAAAAGTTGCAGAAAGAATAGTAGATCTATTCCTGGCTTTTGATACTGAATTCAAAAAGATAATAGCTCCGCTTGGGCGATCAACATCATTGCCAATAGGTATGTCAGATGCACTTGGAATAAATGATTATGAAGCAGCTCAACGTCTTAATATCAAATATGTGGTTTAGGAGGCATAAGCAATGAGTAATAAGTCAGAATATTATAAGATTTCAGGCAAACAAGATGGCAAACGCCTCCCATCAAGAGTTGTTGAAGAAATTATTCAGAATAAAGTAAAAAAGAATCACAGGCACCTTGAGATTGAGGCCTTTGGCCAGCATGGCATTGGCGGCAGGCTATGGAGTGCCAAAGACGAGGAAATCAACATACGTGTAACAGGTCATTCAGGGCAGAGGACCGGTTCGCTGGGGTTTCCAAACACCAAAATCGAAATCATGGGGCCTGCTTCAGATGATATTGGCTGGCTCAATGCAGGTGCTGAAATTGTAGTTCACGGACATGCTTCCAATGGTGTAATGAATGGTGCAGCCCAGGGCCGGGTTTATATTGCCGGCAGTATTGGTGCAAGAGCCATGACTATGACCAAACATAATCCCAGGTTTAACCCGCCTGAATTATGGATTTTAGGTTCAGCAGGTGATTTTTTTGGAGAATTCATGGCAGGCGGTATTGCCATAATATGTAATCATGAATCCCAAAACTTTTCCTCTGCTCTTGGCTATAGACCATTTGTTGGGATGGTTGCTGGCAAAGCCTTTGTCAGGGGTAAAATTGATGGCTTCAGCGAAAATGACGCCAAGATAATTCCTATATCTGAGGATGAATGGACCTGGCTTTTAACCAATCTTACAAAATTTCTTACAAAAATTGATAAAGATGATCTGCTTGAATCTTTAAGCAATCGATCTGAGTGGACTTTATTAAGAGCAAAAAACCAGAAAGAAAAACTTGAGAATGGTTCTAAAAACTCAATGGCATCTTTCAGATCAAACTCCTGGGATAAGGAGCTTGGTGATGGCGGGCTTTTTGGAGATATTCTGGATACTGAAAAAGAGACCTGCCCAATTATTACATCAGGTGATATGAGAAGGTTTGCACCGGTATGGGAAAATAAAAAATATAAAGCTCCATGTGAGGCTGCATGCCCTACAGGGATACCTGTTCAGGATCGATGGCATCTTGTAAGATCAGACCTGCTTGATAATGCATTGACTAAGCAGCTTGAATATACTCCTTTCCCGGCAACGGTTTGCGGCTATCTATGTCCAAATCCCTGCATGGCGTCATGCACAAGGAATACAGAAGGTATGGCACCAATTGATATAAAAGCACTCAATCGTGTAACTGAAGATGCACCGCTCCCGACTCCTGTAAAAAAGAATGGAAAAAATATTGCTGTTATTGGTGCTGGTGTTGCAGGGATATCATGTGCATGGCACCTCACACTCAAAGGATATAGTGTTACTCTTTTTGATGAAAACAAAGAAATCGGCGGAAAAATCTCAAGCGTAATACCGGAATCAAGATTTTCTAAAACAACATTCCAAAAAGAACTTAAAAGAGTAAAAAAACTGATACCTGACATAGTGCTTAATAAAAAAATTGATGAATCTGAATTCATAAAAATCAAAGATGAATTTGATTTTACTATTATTGCATCAGGTGCTTCAAAACCAAGGATGCTGCCTATTGATGGAGTTGAAAAAGCTGATTCAGCAATGAATTTTCTTACACTTGCTAAAAAAAACAAAGTCAAACCGGGCAAAAATATAGTTATTATTGGTGCAGGGAATGTTGGATGTGATGTTGCAATTCAAGCTCACCGGTTAGGAGCAAAAAATATTACACTTATTGATGTCCAGAAACCGGCTGCTTTTGGCAATGAAAAAAGAGATGCACAAAACTGTGGTGCAAAATTCAAGTGGCCATGTTTTACAGAAAAGATCACTGACAAAGGTGTTCTTTTAAAAGATGGGGAACTTCTAAAAGCTGATACTGTGATAATATCAATTGGTGATGACCCGGATCTATCTTATCTTGAGTCTTCTCTTGAGTCGGGTTCTAAAAACATAATAAAAACTGATAATAATTTTGTTTCAATTAATGATACATTTATCACATCAGATCCAAAAGTATTTGCAATTGGTGATGCTGTAGCTCCCGGGCTTTTAACTGACGCCATTGGTATGGGTAAAAGATGTGCTCAATCAATTACAGCTGATCTGCCTGACCTGCGTGAAAAAATAAATTCCGAAAGAATTTCTCTTGAATATTTCTCACCTTTAACCAATGAATTCAAGGGGATAGAAGATTGTGCAGCAGAATGTGCCTCTTGCGGAACATGCCGTGATTGTGGTATCTGTATTTCAATTTGCCCGGAAGGTGCAATTTTTAAAAATGAGTTAAAAGAAACAGATGAGTATGAATATGTTTCAGATGCAGAAAAATGTATTGGATGTGGATTTTGTGCCGGAGCCTGCCCTTGCGGAATCTGGAACCTTGTTCCGAATCTGCTCTAATATAGATTAAGCTGAACAATATTTTGAGGAATTATTTATCAGATGAAAGCTTTACTTGCACTTGAGGATGGTAGAACCTTTCCCTGCAGAAGTTTTACGGGAAAAGGCGAGGCCAGTGGGGAAGTTGTATTTAACACCAGCATGACCGGGTATCAGGAAATTCTTACAGATCCATCATACCGTGGTCAGATGGTGACCATGACATACCCTTTGATTGGAAACTATGGAGTATGCCCGGAAGATGTTGAATCGGACAGAATACAAGCTTCTGCTCTTATTGTAAAAGAATATCAGGATTTCCCGAGCAACTGGCGTTCAACCGGGACTCTTGCTTCCTACTTAAAAAAAGAAGGTGTTCTTGGAGTTGAAGATCTTGATACCAGAGCACTGACACGACACATTAGAAAAGCCGGAGCAATGCGGGCCATGATTTCAACCATTGATCTTGATCCTGTCAGCCTTGCAAAAAAAGCTCAAAATATTGAGCCCATGCAGGGAAGAGATCTTGTAAAAATGGTTACAACAGAGAAACCATATTTCTGGAATACTTCAAAACCCTCATACATTCCAAAAAATAGTGTTTTAGCTCCTGAAATATGGCGCAACAAAAATGAAAAGCTCTCTGTAGTTGCTCTGGATTTTGGTATTAAGTACAATATTATAAGGTGCCTTGAGCAAGCAGGGTGCGAAGTCCTTGTGCTGCCTGCTGATACTGATTCTGAAACTGTCCGCAATCTCAAACCTGATGGAATATTTCTATCCAACGGCCCGGGCGACCCTGAACCTGTAACCTATGCTGTAAAAACAATAAAAGAACTTTTAGGTTTTGTTCCGATATTTGGAATCTGCCTTGGGATGCAATTGCTTGGTCTTGCCATGGGAGCTTCCACATATAAAATTAAATTCGGACACAGAGGCGGTAATCAACCTGTAAAGAATTTTAAAACCAATAAAGTTGAAATAACATCACAGAATCATGGATTTGCAGTTAATATTGACTCAATTGAAAAAAACAATATTAACATGACACATATCAATCTTAATGAAGATTCCTTAGAAGGACTTAAAAATGATTCTCTGGCTGCATTTGCTGTTCAATATCACCCGGAGGCTTCTCCTGGGCCCCATGACTCAGCATATCTTTTTAACCAATTTGTAGAGATGATAAAAAATGCCAAAACGTGAAGATATAAAAAAAATCCTGATCATCGGTGCAGGACCTATTATTATCAGCCAGGCCTGTGAATTTGACTATTCAGGAACCCAAGCCTGTAAAGCACTGAAGGAAGAAGGTTATGAAGTAGTCCTGGTCAATTCAAACCCTGCTACAATCATGACTGACCCTGAGACTGCTGATAAAATCTATATAGAACCTGTAACAGCGGACAGTGTAGTAAAAATAATTGAAAAAGAAAGACCTGATGCCCTGCTTCCGACTCTTGGAGGGCAAACAGGTTTAAATACTGCAATTGAAACAGCAGAGATGGGCATCCTTGAAAAATATAATGTTGAAA
>JAGLLQ010000191.1 GCA_023140455.1 Desulfobacteraceae bacterium
TAAATGCCTGACTGCCCATCTGGTTCCCCTATAAGATCAAATCTTACATTGACTTCTTCATTTTTGTCAATTTTTTCTATTACTTCCTGAATTGATAATGATGAGGACTCTTGTTCGTTGTATTTGTTATATATAGCAGCTCCAATAGCAGGCAATAATTCAGGCCGCTGTGGTACAATCCTGTCAGACTCAGAAAATTTTAAAATTTTTAAAAAACATTTTACAAGCTCTGGCAAAAATGCAAAAACTCCACCACATAAAATTATATTAGGCTTTATATCAAAACCTCTGGCTAAAGTATTAACACACTGGATAGCAACAGCATGGAATACGGAAGCTGCAATGTCTTCTGCAGGGATATTTCTGCTTAAAAGGTTCTGAACATCAGTTTTTGCAAAAACCCCACACCTTGAAGCAATTGGGTAAATGCAGGTATGATTTAGGGCAAGTTCATTAAATTGTAACGGTGTACGATTCAGTAAAGAGGAAATTTGATCAATAAAGGCACCTGTGCCACCTGCACAGTTTCCATTCATCCTTATATCAGGGGGCTTCCCCTTATTTAAAAAGAACATTTTAGAATCCTCGCCTCCAATATCTATAACAGTATTGATTTGAGGATATTTTTCTTTTATTACTTCATTTGTGCAGATAACTTCTTGGGCAAAAGGGAGATTTAATTTTTTTGAAAGCCCTAACCCTGCTGACCCAGTCATATGAATATCAAGTAAACAATTTCCTTCCTGTTTTAGTATAGAGCAAAAGAAATTTCTGACAACTTCAAATATTTTTGCATTATGTCTTTGGTAATCTGAAAAGACTAAAACATTACTATCGTCAACAATAGCTATTTTAGCTGTTGTTGAACCAACATCTATTCCAGCTTTGTATGTTTTATATTGTTTCAAGTTTTGAAACTCCTATACCCTATACGTAGGCCTGGTATAAAAACTGAATCAAAAAGAACTCTTAAAAAGGAATTTACCACAAATTTGTTTTTATGTACAAGTGCTGCATCTTTTTTTAACGAATTTACAAATTTAAAATTATAATATATGTTCAGTTATAGTATCTCAAAGATGGCATTTAATATTTGTATAAGAGAGATTAGCAAATGGAAAAAATGACAAAGATTATTAAGGGAATGCCTTTAAAAGAACTGCCTGTACCTGGCGAAACAATACCTGAAATTTTTTTAAAACAAAAAAACAGATATGGCGCAAATAGAGTTGCTATCAGGTCAAAAATTGATGATTTTTGGAAAGAATACTCCTGGGATGATTATTATGACAATGTTGAAAAAGTTGCAGCAGGGTTTTTAAATCTTGGGGTTAAACCTCTTGACAGAGTCTGTCTTGTATCATCTAATTGTCCAGAGTGGCTTTTTATCAGTCTGGCTTTACAGAGCATAGGTGCATATCTTGTACCCATATACCCTAACAGCACACCTGATCAGGTAAAATATGTAGTTGAAAATAGTGAAGCTAATCTTTTAGTTGTGCAAAATCATGAACAATTGGCAAAAGTTGGAAAATGGTATGATAAAATAGACAACCCGCCTGAAATGATTTTGATGTCTGGTGAACCTGTCACAGGGATTATCAGTTATGATCAATTTATCAATAAAGGTTCTGACTGGAAGGCAAATAATTCTTCTGACTTTTTAGAAGATTATATCGGGAAATTGACGCCACAGTCCCCTGTAGGTATTATTTATACTTCAGGTACCACTGGTCCTCCAAAAGGAACAATTGCTTTACAAAAAAATTATATTTTCGAAGCCCAAAGTTTATCAAGTTTATATGATCATATATTTGAAGAAGAAACAATTTCATTTCTTCCTCTATCACATATAGCTGAGCAAATTCAAACTATAAGCTGTGCTATTGCGCTTGCGTTTACAGTATCCTTTGCTAGGAGCATTGAAACTGTTAAGGATGATCTGCCACAGATCAGGCCAACTCTCTTTTTCTCAGTGCCCCGCCTATATGAAAAAGTTTATTCTGCAATCTCAGAATCAATTTCATCATCATCATTTATTAAACGTTCTTTATTTAACTGGGCTTTGAAAGTGGGAGAGAAAATAAGGCTATACAGGAATAATAATTTAAAAATACCTTTTATTGAACAAAACCAATGGGCACTTGCCAATAAACTTGTTTTTTCCAAAGTAAAAAAGAAAATGGGACTTGACAGAACACATTTTTATCTGAGCGGAGCAGCTTTTTTACCCGTTGATGTGGCGAGATTTTTTGGTTCAATGGGAATGGATATTAATGAAGTATACGGACAGACTGAATGCACTGGTATATCCAATGCGACAAATCCCGGCAGGGTTGTTCCGGGCGCAATCGGGCCTCCAATGCCCGGATGTGAGGTTGGGATCCTTGGCGATGGTGAAATTGTTATCAAAGGGGATAATAATTTTATGGGTTATTGGAAAGATCAGGAGAAAACTGACAAAGTATTAATAGACGGCTGGCTGCACACTGGTGATATCGGTTATTTCCATGATGATGGATATTTAGAGATAACAGATAGGAAGAAAGATATTATTGTTACTTCCGGCGGGAAAAATATTGCCCCACAGAATATTGAAGGTATGATAAAGGGCTATCCATGTATTTCTCAGGTTGTTGTTATTGGAGATAAAAGAAAATACCTGACATGCTTGATTGCACTGGATGAAGACAACTTACCAACTTATTGTGACCGCATTGGCGTTGATAGGTTGGAACCAACAGAAGCAGTAAAACATGAGACCATAATCGAGAATATCCAAAAATATATTAATAATATTAATGATGGCCTTGCAAGGTTTGAAACAATTAAATATTTTAAAATTCTCCCGGTAAATTTTTCAATTGAAACTGGTGAATTAACACCCACGATGAAAGTGAAACGCCAGGTTGTTAATGAAAAATATAAACAAATAATAGATTCAATGTATTAATTTTGAGTATGGATAAAAATATTCATAAACAACTTGCTGAACCATGGTTTGCAATTTCTCACAACGCCCCTGCCTGTGGGATAGTTCGATGTTTTTTAAGCAAAACAATAATGTGGCTGGTTGGCTGGAAAGTAACCGGCCGGCTGCCTGAAGATAAAAAATTTATTCTTATTGGTGAACCACATACCAGTAACTGGGATTTTCTTTTAATGTTTGGAGCAGCATATTCACTTCGATTAAACGTTTCCTGGCTTGGTAAACATACCATTTTCAAGAAACCTTTTGGAACAATCATGAGATGGTTCGGAGGCATCCCGATTGACCGAAGGGCAAGCCATGACCTTGTAAACAAGACTGCAAAATTATTTGAAGAATCAGAGCGTCTTGCTCTGGTTATTGGACCTTCAGGAACACGGAGCAAAAGAGACTATTGGAAGTCCGGATTCTACTGGATAGCTCATACTGCAAATGTCCCTATTCTATGTGCAGATCTGGATTTTGTTAATAAAATTGTACATGTGGGCCTATCCTTTACTCCAACAGGCGATGTTAAAAAAGATATGAATCAAATCCGTGGATTTTATAAAAATATTCATGGCAAACATCCTGAGCTGGAAACTGATATAAGGCTTAAAGACGAGTAAAATAGTAGGATATATACTGTTTATAGCTGTTTATTTCTTTTGTTAAAAAACTTGAAATATTTGACAACTTGAATTTCATTTGTTATTTCTTTCATAAAATTTTTTGTTTTTTTTTGATTAAAATTTAAATAAGTAAGGGCTTTTTAAATTTCATGACTTTTTTACAAATAAATAAAAATAACCTAACCCCCATTAACCCGGAGACAAATAATGAAAGATGAAAAAACATGGGATTGGCAGACAAATAAAAAAGAGATACCGGTAAAAGAATGGAAAGACAGTTATAACTGGATAGAAGAGTTTAATGTCAGTCCTGATGGAGAAAAGATTGCCGCAATTGTAAATACTGATGAAGCTGAATTCAGTGTTTGTGTGAATGGTGAGACCTGGGAAGAAACATTGGAGAAAGCTTGGGGACTGAGATTTTTGCCAGATGGAAGACTTGTTGCCATGGTTGCAAATGATGAGGAATGGACTATTTGTGTAGATGGCGTATCCTGGGAGACACAGTTTGATTATATCTGGGACCTGAGAAATTCTTCTGATGGGTCTTTTATCGGGGCCGCTGTTCAAACAGACGGGCAGTATGGAATGGTTGTGAATGACACAATATGGGACACACTTTATCACAATATATCCGGCGTAGTCTTAAGCGACCAGGGTAATTCGTCTGCTGTTGTCCAGGTTAATCCAATGGGTCAGGGTGATATTGATGGCTTTCGGGATGGTCTTTTTTCTATTGCTGTGAATGGGGTAGTCCAGCCAGGAAGATTTATGAACGCTTGGGATATATCCTTTGACAGTCAGGGTAGTAAAGTTGCCTGTTCCATCAGGAAAAACCGTGTTGACTATTCCCTGTATAACATTAATAAGGCATGGGATAAAAATTTTCAATTTACTTGGAAACCTGAATTTTTTGACAATGATGCATCATTAATTGCTCCAGTCAGACAGGGAGGTAAATGGTTTCTATTTAAAGATGAAGCCCCTTTATGGAATAAAAGTTATGATCAGCTGTGGAAAATAACAGCGCATCAGGGCTCAGGTAAAATAGCTGCTATTGTTTCTAATGCTTTTGGTAAATGGACTGTTTCAGAAAATGATAATATTTGGAACATTCAATGTGACACAATGGTATCAGAGCTTTATTATTCAGATAATGGAGATTCTCTTGTTGCAGTCTTTAAAAATAAAGAGTGCTGGGATATTGCTGTGAATGGGCAAGCATGGAATATTAAGGCAGATAAATTGTGGAGACCCGCGATAAGTTCTGATAATAAAATTTTTGCTGCCCGAATGGAAAAAGATGGAAAATATCAGCTGGTTGTTAATGGCAAAGTCTATAAAGAACAATTTGATATGGTCTTTGAACCAAAAATCAGCCCTGAAAATGATAAAATCCTTTTAAAGACAATAAAGGATGGCATTTACACAAGACAGATACTTACTTTAGACAATGTTCTATAGAGGAGAAAGATATGCACCCTTTTATTGATTTTATTCTGGGACCAATGGTCTGGATATCCTTTTTAATATTTTTTATAGGGGTTATATTCAGGCTGTATAAAATGTTTAAACTTGTAGATAAAACTGAAAAATTTATATTTTCATATATGTCGTTTAAATACAGTTTTCGATCTATTTTTGCATGGCTGACTCCATTTCTTCCTGCAAGCACAAGAAAAAGCCCTGTTTTCTGGGGAGTTTCTTATATTTTTCATGTCCTGCTTTTTTTACTTCCTGTTTTTTTATTGTCCCATGTTACCCTTTTTGAAGAAAAAATGCAGTGGACATGGTTCACTTTGAATGATTCTGTTGCTGATATTTTGACAATTGTTGTAATTCTGGCGCTGGTATTTTTTGTAATTAGAAGGATGACAGTTCCTGAAGTGAAATTTTTAACACGAGCCTCTGATTTTGTTTTTATCCTGATTGTGGCTCTTCCTTTTGTGACAGGGTTTATTGCGTATCATCAATTTTTTGCTTATAAAATTGTAATGATTGCTCATATTATATCAGGTGAATTAATGATTATTTTGATACCTTTTACCAGATTTTTTCATATGTTTATGGCGCCCTTTACAAGAGCATATACTGGTTCTGAATTCGGTAATGTTCGCCATGCAAAAGACTGGTAATCAATATTTAAGGAGATATCCATGCAGGATACAATAGATAAAGATCCGGAAACCATAGCAAAAGAAGTTGTTGATGAAGGTATAGAAAAGGGACTTTCAAGGCTTACGCCTGATAAAATATCTCAAGTCATCAATCAGGTTTTAACACAGGAAACAGGCGCACGTTTTAAAGCATATGTAGAGACCTGTATGCGTTGCGGGTTATGCTCTGATGCTTGCAGCATCTTTTTATCCAATGATAGAAAGCCCCAGTATTCCCCGGCAGCAAAAGTAAAACAGACTCTCCTTGAAATGATCAATAAAAAAGGAAACGTCTCTAAAGAATTTCTCAAGGATGCGGTCAGAATCTGTCATACTGAGTGTAATGTGTGCAAGCGCTGCTCCATGTACTGCCCCTTTGGTATTGATATAGCCTATATGATGCTGACTGTGAGAAGGATATGCCATAAGCTTGAAATAACCCCGCTCTATATTCAGGATACAGTCAATTCCCACTCTGCCACCATGAACCAGATGTGGGTTAAAGAGGATGAGTGGATTGATACCCTTCAGTGGCAGGAAGAAGATGCCAGGGAAGAATTTGAAGACTTGAGAATTCCCCTTGATAAAGATGGTGCTGATATTATGTATTCTGTTATTGCTCCTGAACCTAAGTTCCAGGCAGGGCTGATTTATCAGACTGCGGTTATTATGCATACAGCAGGGATGAACTGGACAATGCCGTCAACCCCCGGATGGGATAATAGCAACATGGCAATGTACACAGGAGATTATGAAATCTCAGGACGTATTGCCCAGGCGCATTATGATACTGCTGCCAGATTACATGTGAAAAAGGTTGTAATGGGTGAATGCGGACATGCATTCAGGTCAGTGTATGATGTTGGAAACAGGTGGGTAGGCTGGGCAATGCCCCCGTTTGAACTGGTTCACGCAATAGATTTTTTTCATGATCTTCTTACATCAGGCAAGATAAAGGTAAAAGAAAAATATAAGAAAACAGTTACTCTCCATGATCCCTGCAATGTATCTCGGGGCAGAGGTCTGCATAACAAAGCTAGAGAGATGGTAAATATATTGTGTGAGTCCTTTATTGAGATGACACCGAACAGGGAACATAATTATTGTTGCGGTGCCGGAGGTGGTGTTATTAATTGCGGTCCTCCCTGGAAAGGCACCAGGATGACCAATAACAGGGAAAAGGGAGAACAGCTTAAAAGAACAGGGGCGGAAGTCCTTATTGCACCTTGCCACAATTGCCATAGCGGGCTTGAAGATATTGTACATCATTATGAGTTGGGTATGGAAGTAAAGTTTTTTGGGGATATTATTTATGAAGTAATGGAGAAGACAATTTTTCAGAAAGGTGATGTATGATGAAATTTAAACAATGCATAATCATTGTATCTATTATTTTGTTTGTGACTGCATTTTTTGCATATTCCCAGGAAGATAATAACACACAAGAAGAACTTTATAGAATTGAAAATATAGTTTTTGAAAATCCTCAAAGACCAGCATCAATATTTGATCATGATGAACATAATGAAAAGGCGGAACTGGAAGATAACTGTGCCCGCTGCCATCATGTCTATCAGGGTACTAAACTGGTTCAGGATGAATCCTCTGAGGATACCCATTGTTCCGAATGTCACTCGGTTAAAGAAACCAAAGAGAATTCAATTGCTTTGCGCGCAGCTTACCATAAACAATGCAATGACTGCCATTTTGAATCAAAAAAGGGACCGGTCCTGTGCGGGGAATGCCATGTAAAATAGTGATCAAATAATGAATTTTTTATAATTTATTTACAGGGATATTGGCAAGCTTGTCCTCAAAGTAATCATCCATTAAATCTTTATATTTATTTTCAGGGTATTTTTTGCCACATGACCTGCAACAGAGATAAACACTTCTTCAGGTCTTTTTTAGATATAGTTTGCCATTACAACAAAGACATTTTGCCTTATAATAATTCAAATTTAATATTCCTTATAGTGTTTTGTGTAAATAATTGTTTGTTTAAAAGGGATACCTTAATACTTGGTATCCCTTTTTTTGCTCAGGTTAATTACATTGGAACTAATTACATTGGAACTGATTACATTGGAACTACAGGAATGCAAATATCTACAATATGCTTTCCTTCAGGGTGCTCCTTTGGATCATTGCAGCAAAGTTCATAACAGGGTTTATCATCAGGTTGGAAACCACTTTTAGGCAACCAGTCTTTATAAAGCATATTCCAGGCATCGCTGAATTCTTCTGTGTTTAATTCAAAATGTGCAACAACATATTTCCCACCGGAGATGGTCATTTTTCCAATTTCACCATCTACTTCAAAATCTTTTGGGATGGTAAGACAGACATCCAGTTTAAGTTTATCATCATTGGTAATTTCAGGGTCATCATAATATACAGAAAGTATCTGCACATTTTTTTCCTGGAGCAAACCTCTTGGCCCAGCCCATTTCATCAATTTTCCAATAAGTTTTCCAAAAAGTTCCTGATTCCCTTTGTAATCGCCAACATGGCGCACATAGGCAACTGTCATTTCCGGCATCTCTTTAACTTTTGCAATAATTTGATCTTGATTGTCCATTTTTATCCTCCATGTTAAATTGTTTGAAACAGGATCAATATACATGGTGGACACATCTATTGCTTTACAACTATTGCTCACTGGTTTTCTGTTTTTGCTTTTGGTTTGACCGATCTTGCTATTATTGAATTCTTTTAGCCGCCATTGAGTGGCAGACATTTTATATGTTTCTTTAAAGATTCTTGCAAAGGAAGATGATCCGGAAAAACCACAATCAAATGCAATTTCAGTTATTGTTTTTTTCTTATTGTGAATTAATTGAGATGCAGCTTTTTCAATTCTTAACCGCTGGATATACCGATTCAGAGGCTCATCCATTATTGCTCTAAAAATTCTATGGAAATGGTATTTTGAGAAATTAGCAACATCAGCTAAAGTTGCAAGTTCCAGATGCCCAGAGAGATTTGTCTGGATATGGTCGATCACGTTATTTATTCTGGAGATATATTCTTCATTTGGATAGTCGTTATTCATTTTCTAAAAACTTATTTTTAATAGCCTCGATCTCTCCTTGATTCTGCAACTGGTCAAAAGCTGTCTGAACCTTATTAATTAATGATTTAGATGTCAATTTATTAAATCCTAAATAGTATCCTTTGTTTTGGATTAAACAGGAGACTTTTGTGAGGTTATTGGAATTAAGTCCAAGTTTTTTGATTTTATATATTAGCTCAAATTCATTGCCTGCAATCAGATCTAATTGCTTGTTGTAGAGCTTTTTAATATTTGAGGTATGTTCATCTGCAAGGATTAAATCTTTTGTAATTTTTTGCTCAGTCAAAAATTGGTGGGCCGGGCTGTTACTAACTGTTCCAACTTTATAATCCTTTATATTTGAGTTTGACATAATGTTAATTTTTTTTGTTCCATGGAGTTGGAACAGATAAATTGAATTATCTGCAAAAGGGCCGATCCAGATAAATTTTAATTCTCTTTTAAAGGTTCTGGCAAGAGGGTATATCATGGAATTTTCTTTGGCTAAAACTTTGGCATATGACTCATCCCATGGATATACCGTAATAAAGTGTTTGATTTTAGCTTTATTTAATACAGATTCAATGATTTTTGTTGCAAAGCCTGTTATTTGCCGATTTTCTTCATAGCTCAAGGGTGGCTTGTCATGGGTAAGAACATTAAGAATATTGACCACCTGTAACTTGGCACAAAACCCGGATACAGGCATTAGTATGCAGAGACATAA
>JAGLLQ010000192.1 GCA_023140455.1 Desulfobacteraceae bacterium
GCATAGGTTCCTATTATAATCCTTCTCTTTACTTCTTCGCCAAAACCTTCATATTTTGTATTCTTATACATGTCAAGAAGATCATCTGATTCTTTACTTCTGTGTCCGTATCTTACCCCGTCAAATCTGGCAAGATTTGAAGAGGCCTCACATGGAGCAATAATATAATACGCTGCAATAGCATATTCAGTATGTGGAAGAGAGATATCAACAAGCTCTACACCAAGATCTTTAAGACGTTTTTTAGCTTCAGAAAAAATCTTCTGGACATCAGGGTCAATCCCTTCAACTGACATATATTCTTTAGGGATACCTGCCTTCATTCCTTTAAGCCCTGTTTTCTCATATTCATCAAAAACAGACATATAATCAGGCACATCTACATCAATTGAAGTTGAATCTTTTATATCTTTGCCTGAAATACAATTTAATATAATTGCCGCATCTTTTATATCTTTTGTTATTGGTCCTATCTGGTCTAAAGATGAAGCATAGGATACCAGGCCAAATCTTGAAACTCTGCCATAGGTGGGTTTTAACCCAACTACTCCGCAATGTGAAGCTGGCTGACGGATTGATCCGCCTGTGTCTGTTCCCAATGCTCCTACACAAAAACCTGCAGCAACTGCAGCTGCTGATCCTCCGCTGGAACCACCAGGGACATGCTCTTTGTTCCAGGGATTTTTAGTTAAATGAAAAGATGAATTCTCATTTGAAGAACCCATTGCAAACTCATCAAGATTTGTTTTCCCTATAATTACAGCGCCCTGATTTTGCAATAAAGAAATTATAGTTGCATCATATTCAGGCACAAAATTTTCAAGTATTTTAGAACCACAAGTCGTTTTTACACCTTTTGTACAAAGAAGATCTTTTACAGCTATTGGAACTCCTGTCAGATAAGATGCTTTGCCCTGAGTAATCATTTTATCTGCATTTTTAGCCTGATTTAAAGCATACTCGCTGTCAACAGTTATATATGCACCAATCTCTTTGTCGTGCTTTTCAATTCTGGCAAGATATTGTCTTGTAATTTCTTCTGATGTAATTTCAGAGTTTTTCAACAAATTGCTTAACTCATGTATAGTAAGTTCCTGGAGATTCATTCTTTAATATCCTCTATCAGATTTTACTTATCTGGTTTTACTAATATAGGCTTAATTTGGCTTAATTGTGCTGGGGACCTGAAAACAATCATCATTTCTATCAGGTGCATTTGCCATAGTCACAGCCGGTCCGCCCGATTTCACAGGTTCATCATCCCTTAAAACATTAGTATTAAAAGATGCGTCAGATATAAGTTCTGCTCCTGAAACGTCCACGTCTTTCAGCTTATCAATATATTTTAGAATATCACTTATCTGTTCTGCATATTTTCCAACAAGGGATTCATCAATCTTCAGCCTTGCCAGATTTGCAATATTTTCAACATCTTTTTTTGAAACTTTCATATTCCATTCCTTATTATATTAAGAATCCTGCTTTATAATAATTCCGTTAATATTATCCTGTTTAAGTTTTCTCAAATATTTTCGGGCAACCTCTGTATTGGTAAAACGCCCTACCCTTACTCGGTGCCAGATTTCATCCTGTACTTCACCTAAAGTTTTATAGGCTGTGTGACCTTTTGCTTTAAGTGAAGATATCTTGTCAAGCGCACTTTGAATATCCCTGAATGCAGCAATCTGAATTGTATATTGATATGTTTTATCTTTTACAGCAACTTTTTTAGCTGCGCTGTCTTCTTTTAATGTTTTCCTGGGAACAGATCCGGATTTTACAAATTCAGCAGCATATTTTGCCTTTGTCATACTTTTTTGACTTAATTTTATTGGGACTTCTTTTGTTAGCTCAGCTTTGACTTCTTGATTTTCTGTTCCAAGATTATTAACAACATTGGGAGTTATAGCATCCTGTTTGTCAGGTATATCACGTGCCGTTGACATAGGCTTTTGCAGGTCTTCATAAAACTGAATATCAATTTCGTCTGAATCCTTATGCTCAGCTTCATAAACACCTGCAATATTTGCAAGTCTTTTTTGAAATTCACGTGTATCAAATTTTACAGGTGCACTGCCTCTACCAACAAAAATACCAAGGATAAACATCCATGTAACTACAAAAAAAAGGATTAAATACAATATTCCTTTTTTATAGGATGGCATTTTACATCCTTTCAGGGGCAGAGACTCCTAAAAGTCCAAGGCCGTTTCTGATAACTTTTTTTACTGCTGTAATAAGGCAGAGTCTTCCAATGCTTAATTCTTTATTATCTGTAATAACTTTATGCTTGTTGTAATAGGAGTGAAATGCTTGAGCAAGTGTCATTAAATAAGTAAATATAATATGCGGATGAAGAGTTTTCGCGCTTTTTTCAACATTCTCACCAAATAAAGAAAGAATTTTAATAAGCTTAATTTCTTCTATCTCTCTTAAACTATTTATAGGTTTTTTTAAGTCTTCATGCCATTTAATATCCTGTGTACTAATCAAACCTTCTGTCTCAGCTTTTTGAAGTATACTTGAAATTCTGGCATGTACATACTGCACATAAAATACAGGGTTATTATTATTCTTTTCTTTTGCAAGTTCTAAATCAAAATCAAGCTTTGAATCATAACTCCTGCTTAAAAACATGAATCTTGCGGCATCCCTGCCAACTTCTGCTACAATATCCTTAAGCGTTACAAACTCACCTGCTCTTGTTGACATTGCACAAGGTTTACCACCCCTTAGAAGGTTGACAAGCTGAACAAGGATAACATCAA
>JAGLLQ010000193.1 GCA_023140455.1 Desulfobacteraceae bacterium
GCAAGTGGTCTTTCAGATGAAGATATTGATAAAATGATAAAAGATGCTGAGCTTCATGCAGAAGAAGATAAAGCAAAAAAAGAGCTTGTGGATGCAAGAAATACTGCGGATGCCATGGTCAGTCAGACCGAAAAGACTTTAAAGGAGCATGGTGATAAGGTTGATGATGAAACCAAGAAGAAGATTGAAGAAGGCATTGAAGCTTTAAAGCAGGTTAAAGACAGTGATGATAAAGATGCTATAAAGCAAAAAACTGATGCTCTTGCTGAAGCCTCACATAAACTTGCAGAAGTTATGTATCAGCAGGCTTCCCAAGAGGGAGCAGCAGGCACAGCAGGAGATGCTTCCGGTGCAGAATCAGCAAAACAGGACGAAGATGTTGTTGATGCTGATTTTGAAGAGGTTGATAAAGGTAAATAGATAAATAATTATTAACATTAATATTTGTTGAATATAATCCCACTGTGTTCTATATTTGCGCAGTGGGATTTTTTTATTTATGGTTTGTTTAGGTTGCTTTAATGATTATTACTGAAATTCTTGCAAGAAACAGTCGGTTATACAAAAATAAAACAGCTTTAATTGAGCGGTCACCTGGTGAAAAAACAAGGCGCTCAATAACCTGGGATGAATTTTATAAAGAATCCAACAAGCTTGCAAACGGGCTTTTAAAACTTGGTGTACAAAAGGGTGATAAAATTGTTCATCTTATGATGAACTCTCTTGAGTGGCTGCCCAGCTATTTTGGAATTTTAACCGCCGGTGCATGGGCAGTGCCTTTAAATTTCAGATTTGAATCTGACAAAATCAAACTTTGTACTGAAGTTGCCCAGGCAAAAGTCTTTATTTTTGGTGAAGAGTTCATTGAAAAAATAGAAAAAATAAAGGATTCCCTTGATCAATTTGTGGAAACATGGATATTTATAGGTGATTCAAAAAAATGTCCAAAATTTGCATTTAATTACTTTGATTTTATTGAAAAGTTGCCTGACTCAGAGCCGGAAAATATTAATATTTCGATTGAAGATGAAGCCGCTCTCTATTTTACGTCAGGCACAACAGGGATTCCAAAAGCTGTTTTACTTACACATAGAAATCTTGAACATGCATGTTATGTTGAAAATAATCATCATAAACAGACCCAGGATGACATTTTTCTTTTAATTCCTCCTTTATATCATACCGGTGCAAAGATGCACTGGTTTGGAAGTTTCATTGTAGGCGGCAAGTGTGTACTGTTAAAAGGCATAAAACCCAATTGGATTTTAGAGGCAATTTCTGAAGAAAAAGTTACAATAGCATGGCTGCTTGTTCCTTGGGCACATGATCTTTTAATTGCAATTGAGACAAGAAAAGTTGAGCTTTCAGAGTATAAGCTTGACCAATGGCGATTGATGCATGCAGGTGCTCAACCTGTATCTCCTGTATTGATAGAGGAGTGGAAAAGCTATTTCCCAAATCATTGTTATGATACAAACTATGGACTTACAGAGGCAACAGGGCCTGGCTGTGTTCATCTTGGTATTGAAAATAGTGACAATGTAGGCCCAATTGGCGTTCCCGGATTTGACTGGGAATGTCAGATTGTTGATAAACAGGGAGCTATGCTGCCAAAAGGTGAAACAGGCGAGCTGATTGTTAAGGGGCCTGGTGTGATGAAAGAATATTATAGAAACCCTGAGGCGACAAAAAAGGCATTAAGAAATGGCTGGCTTTTTACAGGCGATATGGCGCGTTATGATCGTAAAGGCTTTATATGGCTTGTAGACAGGTTAAAGGATTTGATTATCTATGGCGGCGAAAATATTTATCCCAATGAAATAGAAAATTATTTTATGGAAAATAAAAAGATTAAAGATATAGCAGTAATAGGAATACCGGACAAACGCCTTGGAGAGGTTCCTGTTGCAATTATTGAAGTTAAGCCCGGGCAGGAGCTGACAAAACAGGAGATAATGGAATTTGGTAAAAATCTTCCTAAATATAAAAGGCCAAAGAAAATATTTTTTGATAATGTTCCAAGGAACCCCACCGGGAAAATAGAAAAACCAAAATTAAGAAGGCTATATGCAAAAGATGAAAGAAAGAACTTTACAAAGCTTTTTAAATAAGTATTTGCTTGTGACATTTATATTAAGTGCCTTGATTTTTTCTGCATTTGTCCAGGAAATAAATGCAACAACCTTAGACCAGTTTTTAGATGGTCTTGAAAAAAGATACTCTCAGCAGGATTTTATTGCTGACTTTTCTCAAGTTTCAAAACTCAAAGCACTTGGGATTGACGAAACAGCATCGGGAAAAGCAATGTTCAGCCATCCGGGTAAAATGATCTGGGAATATTTTGAACCCCAGCAGCACCAAATGATAACAAATGGCAAAATGCTATGGATCTACAGACCTGATCAGAATCAGGTGATGGTTGGAAAAGCACAAAATTTTTTTAAAGAAGGCTCTGGTGGTGCCTTTTTGTCTGATATCTCCATTGTCAGAGAAAAGTACATAATAAATATTAAAGAAAACAGAGAAAAGTTTTTTGAGCTCATACTTATACCAAAAATAAAAACTCCGGAAATTCAGTCAATTGGTATTATCGTTTCAAAAAAAGATTTTAATATAGAAAAAATTATTACTACAAATATATATAAAGATACAATTGAAATTGAGTTTCAGAATATAGAATTTAAAAAAATTAACGGTTCTGCTTTTGAATTCAGCATACCTGAAGATTCAAGTGTTATTGATATAGACAGTCAGGTAGAGAACTAACAAATATTAGTAAATATACCAAAGGAAGTTTCCATGAAAGACAAAATAAGAGAGCTGATTAAGCAAAAGAATGGCATTATCCTTGCTCATAATTACCAACCATCTGGAATTCAGGATATTGCAGACCTTTGTGGAGATTCACTGGAATTAAGTATTAAAGCTTCAAAAACAGATGCAGAAATTATTCTTTTTTGTGGCGTCCAGTTTATGGCAGAAACAGCTTCTATTCTTTCACCTGAAAAACAAGTTCTTCTTCCGGTAAAAGATGCAGGCTGCCCAATGGCAGACATGGTTACTCCGGAAGCATTAAAAATAAGAAAAGAGCAGCTTGGGGGGATTCCGGTTGTTACTTATGTTAACTCAACTGCTGCTGTAAAAGCTCTTTCTGATATATGCTGCACCTCGGCAAATGTTATTGACATAATAAATTCAATTGATTCTGATGAAATTCTCATGACCCCAGATAAAAACCTTGCACAATATGCAGCTTCAAAAACAAACAAGAAAATACATTTGTGGGAAGGGCATTGCCCATATCATGATACTTTGTCAAAGAATGATGTTTTAAAGGTAAAGAAAGAGTACCCAAATGCCTTATTTATAGCTCATCCTGAATGCCCGCCTGAAGTCCTTGAAATGGCTGATAGCGTGCAAAGCACATCAGGTATGATCAGATTCGCCCAAAATACAGATCATGATTCATTTATTATAGGTACAGAAACAGGGCATCTTTATCCTTTGTCCAAAGCTTGTCCAGATAAGCAATTCTTTGCTGCATCTGATAAAATGCTTTGTGAAGACATGAAGAAAATAACTCTTGAACATGTAATCAATAGTCTTGAAAATCCGTTTTCTTTTGAAGTGAAAGTGCCTGAGGACATCAGAAAAAATGCCTATACAGCAGTAAAACGCATGATTGATTTGAAATAGACTGGACTTTAACTTCCATGATTATCAAAGAGTATATTGATCCTGAGTTTGAAAATTTTCTTAACAGCAACAATACAAAGACTTATTTTAAGCAATTATGGAATAGAGATGACCCCTGGTTTGAAGAACCAAATATAGGACGCAGGGATTCAAAAAGCGCCTGGAGCGGTGTTTCAAAGATTCAATATAACGGACATGATTTTTTTCTTAAAAAGCAGGAAAATTATTTTTCATATTCTGTTCAACCACCCTTTAGACAATTGATTGTGCAAAAAGAAAATGCAAATATACAATTATTTGAGTCTTTCAAGATCCCAACTCTCGATATTGTGTATTTTGGCATTCGAAAACAATCAGCAAATCCATTTGGAAAGACTCAGGGAATACTGATAACCAAAGCCCTTGATAATTATATTCCTCTTAATGAAGCAAAGAAACAATACTGGGATCTGAATGGGCATGAACAATTAAAAATAAAAAGAGCTGTGATTGCAAATATAGCAGCGTTGGTGCAAAAAACTCATAAATCAGGATTAATGCATCGTTGTCTTTATCCTAAACATATCTATATTGATAAAAAGTTTTGTAAAACAGGCGAACAACAAACAAATGACCCTGTTTGCAGGTTTATTGATCTGGAAAGTGCAAGAAAAGTGCCTTACAACAGTAAAAAGCAGCTAAGAGATCTGGAAACTTTAAACAGACGCTCTCCTGGTATAAGCCTTAAAGATAAACTATATTTTCTTTTAAAATATCTTAATAAAACAAACCTTGATAAAGATGTAAGAAAACTAATTATAAGAATTCAAAAGGTTACCCGATAATCATCAGATAATTTTTTGAACTAAAATATTTTCCAAAACAAGAAACTCAAGGTCACAGGCAAAAAACATATTTAATGCATCTTCAGGGGTACAGACTACAGGTTCGCCCCGCCGGTTAAGAGATGTGTTGAGTACAACTCCGTTTCCAGTGAGTTTCTCAAGTTCTAAAAGAAGCTTATAATATTTAGGGTTAGTATTTTTTGTTACTACTTGAGCCCTTGCTGTTCCATCCTCATGGACAACTTCTGGAATTCGCTTTTTCCAGTGTTCAGCTACTTCAAATGTAAATGTCATGTAAGGCGCTGGGTGTTTTGTCTGGAGAAGATCCTCTGCCACTGTGTCAAGAACGCTGGGACAGAACGGGCGCCATCTTTCTCTGTATTTGATCTGTTCATTGATTCTGTCAGAGATTCCCTTAATGCTTGGACAGCCTAAAATACTCCTGCAGCCAAGAGCCCGGGGTCCAAACTCCATTCGTCCCTGAAACCAGGCAACAGGATTTCCATCAGCAAGGATTTTTGCTGTATCTTTTGAAGGATCATCCATAATTTTCCAGGTCAGTTCTGTATCGGCGTTTTTATTCTGGCTGTCTATTCTGGTCTTTATGGCAGAAAGGCATTGCTCATGTGTAAACTCTGGTCCAAGGTAAACATGATCCATCTTTTCAACGCTTATACCCATAAGAGATGCTGCATAAGAAGCTGCGCCAATTGCTGTTCCGGCATCACTGCCTGCGGGTTGGGCAAAGAGCTCCTCAACATATGGCATGGCAATGATCCGCTGATTTAGTTTCACATTGAGCGCCCCACCGCCTGCAAAACAAAGCTTGCCAGTCTGTTTCAGGATATCTCCAAGATAGTGATCAATAAGCCCTAAAGAGACTTTCTCAAAAAGGTGCTGCATAGCTGCTGCATAGTCTACATAGGGGTCATCAATATCATCGCCAAGTCTGGGAGGCCCGAGCCAGTCAATGAGTTTTGGGCTGAAGTAGTATCCTTTTCCCTTTTTATCCTTATATCGCCTTAACCCCACAGTATTTAGGAGTTTTGTATTGACGGTAAAGTTTGTTTTATCAAACTCAATGAGTTTGGAAAAATCATATTTCTCAGGGTCTCCATAGGGAGCCATACCCATTACTTTATATTCACCATCAAGCATTTCAAATCCAAGAT
>JAGLLQ010000194.1 GCA_023140455.1 Desulfobacteraceae bacterium
GTCAAAATTCTTAAAAGACTGGAATCTTTATTGCGCTTCATCAGGCATAGAAGCATTAGAAACAATGGAAGAGAAAACTTATGCTGTTGTACTTTTAGACTATCAAATGCCTGGCATGGATGGAATAGAACTCTTAAAAAGAATTAAAAAAAGGCATAGCATGGTTCAAGTTATCATGATCACAGGCTCTGATGAGCTCAACACCTTGATTTCAAGCTTGTCAGAAGGCGCTGACGATTTTATATTAAAACCAGTTAAAAAAGAAACTCTTTTTAAGGTTCTTGGAAATACATGTGATAAAATAACTCGGTGGACAGGCGTAATGAAAACACTCTACAAGAAAAAACGAGAAAAGAAATAAATAGAAATATTAATGAAAGAGCCCATACTTATTTCAAAATGTCCTGTTACAGGATTAGATATACTTGAAGACCCTGAATGGATAAAAATTCCCCATAAAAACGATTATACATATACGTTTAAAAAAATTGGAGAATCAATTGTCTTTTCTGATAACAGCGGTGATATGGCTAACACAGATATGACAAGATATCAGGAACTCTTAGAAACCTTTATTAAAGAAAAAAACATAATAGAACCTTTTGTGGAATTGCGCAGTTTTAATACTCTTACTGGGAAACCACCTGCACAGGAACTTCAAAAACAAAGAGACTATCTGGCAAAAAATCACAACCGCATGGCAGCCTTGGTATTATGTGGTATGCCGCTTTGGTTAAGGGTCATCTCTTCATCAGCATCTAAATTAAATCCTACTCCAACTCAGATTTCCATATGTAAAGATTATGATTCAGGGATTATTAATGCGGTAAATATCCTAAAATCTAAACCAAAAGTTAAATCCATAAACCCTGATGAAATTGAATTTAAAGAATCATGGGCATGTAAAGATAAAAACTCAGACTTTTCGTACAAGACTGGCATTATTCCTGGCAAAGTATTGTTAACCATTGTAAAGGGACGTAATATTCACAAGGAAAACATAGAAGCTGTTAAGCCTGTGCTTGAACATGCATTTATAGATGGTAATTTTGAAAACACTGAATATATCAGAATTGTTGATTTTACAAAATGTGTAAAAGCTTCGATCATAAGTAAAAAAAAATATGCGAGCCTGATAAAGAGTCTTAAAAACAAATATAATACCAAGCCTTTTATTACATATATTTGTGGTGCAAATCCTTTTATAAAAACCACTGTTACTTTTTTTTCAACATTTCTGAATCAGAAAATGGTCTTTGTCAGCTCTGTTTCAAAAGCATTTGACATAATAAATGAACGAAAAGAATCTGGAAAGTTAAAGGAAGCCCGCACAATTAAAGTGAATCAAAAAGATATTAACGAAATAAGTACCTACTGTGGAAGTCTTTTATGGGATGAAGAGGTCTTTGCCAAACAAAATCCATATAAAATATCAAAAGATAATCCATTACACGAACTTATACATACTCTTTCAGTAATACAAAATGATATCTTTGAACTTCGCAGGAATGAAAAAAAGCAGAATAAAAAATTACAAAAGTCCATGGAGGAGGCTCAAGCAGCAAACAAAGCAAAATCAGAATTTTTAACCAACATAACACATGAACTTCATACTCCTTTAAATGGAATAATCGGAATGATCGATCTTCTTTCTGATACAGATCTTTCAGAAGAGCAAAATGAATATATGGAGATCATACAAGAAAGTTCTGATAATTTACTTTCTTTAATCACTGATATTCTGAATTTTTCAACAATGGAAGCTGGAAAACTGAAAATAAAAACTATTAATTTTAACCTTGAGCAATTAATACAATCATTAGATGAAACTTTTTCCCAAAAAGCTCTTGAAAAAAACCTTGATTTTGAGTGTACTATTAACAAAAAAGCTCCTGTTCTTTTAAAAGGTGACCCTGAGCGCCTTTTTCAAGTTATGAGAAACCTTGCGGACAATGCAATAAAGTTTACTGAACAAGGTGGTGTTTTCATAAAAATATCAACAAAGGAAGAAAAAGAGAATAATGTAACTCTTGTTTTTGAAACCATTGACACGGGCATGGGAACAGATAAGGAAAAGCTCTCCACCCTGTTTGATTCATTTACCCAGGCAGATGGATCACTCACAAGACAACATGGGGGCGCGGGCCTGGGACTTGCAATGTCAAAACAACTTATAGAGCTCATGGGTGGTAATATTGGAGTCAAAGAAGGACGAAAACAAGGATCAAACTTCTGGTTTGAAAGCACATTTGAAAAACAAATTATCGATTGAACTATCTTTCACTCATGGCTGTGTTCATTGAGTTTAAAAATGGACTTAAAATATATTGAAGAACCGTTCTTTTCCCTGTCTGGATTGATACCTGCAAGATCATTCCCGGATAAAGCATATACTTTTCGCCTCTGCCTTCAAAATAACTCTGATCAGTCATAATAGAAGCTTTATAATAAGCCATTCCCTGGGGAGAAATAAATGTATCCGGGCTGATCCGGGTAACTTTTCCATTAAGGACTCCATATTTAAAAGCATCAGAGGAAGTAAGGGCCAACACTGCATTCTGTCCGGGGCTGATATATCCTATATCCTGTGTTTGAAGTTTAGCCTCGATAATTAAATAGTCATCACGGGGTACAATATCAAGAACAGTTGAACCTGCCCGAACAACACCGCCTTGAGTAAAAACATAAAGAGTTTTAACTATTCCTTCCACAGG
>JAGLLQ010000195.1 GCA_023140455.1 Desulfobacteraceae bacterium
AAATTTTGTCTGTTTTCTTCAAGCTTGACCTGAACAGTCTGTTTATACGAGCTTAATATACTGGCAAGCCTGCTTTCCTGCTCTTTTAAAGCAGAGTCTGCCCGCTTAACAGCTATACGATTCTCTTCAATAGAGCTTTGTAAAAGGTTTGATTCCTTAAGCAAATTTAAATGATCGTAACGGCTCGTAAGTTCGTCTTCCAGCAGGCTTTCACTTATCTTTACCTGCTCATTTAATAGCTTAATACGTTTTTCCTGATTCCTAAGTCGTGTTTTTAGCTCATCTAAGCTCTGGCTGCGCTGCGCTACTAATCTTCTCTGGCTTTCCTGGAGATTTTTTAATTGCTCCCTGTTTGCATAAAAAAGTTCTTTTGCCTGTTCAATCTGATCTTTATGATCTTTAGCAAGATTTTTATCAAACTCAATATAATCAACTCCTGCAAGCTCTGCTTCAAGGCGGGTAATATTAATACTCAAAGAAGCGGTTCTGATTTTTAATTCTTCAACAGTTGACTTGCTTGCTGTATTTTCAAGTTCGATTAACGGTTGCCCTTTCTTGACTATCTGACCCTCTTTTACAAGGATATTTTTTATAATACCACCTTCCAAATGCTGTATCTGTTTGATATTACCTGAAGGAACAACTTCACCTGTTGTAATGCTCATAATATCCAAAGTACTGAAAAAAGCCCAAATCCCGAAAGAAAAAAATAATACAATGAACAATAAAAAAAACAAGTGTGTTGCTAATTTGATCTCTGCATCAGGACCTGTTGGTTCAGCTTTTTTCAATGCAACCCCTCCTCTGAAAGTCTCTCAGTTGGAACAGTCATGTTCTGTGCAAAAGTTAATTTCGGAACAGGTTTTACATTGAGATCAAGACGACTTCCATGACCTTTTAGAATATTCGGGTTATGTGAAAAAAGAATCATGGTTTTTCTGCTCTGGGCAAATTCAGTTATCATTTTAAACATTAAGGTTACACCATCAAGGTCCAGGCCTTCAGCAGGCTCATCAATAATAACAAGTTGTCCGTCTGTTATTAATGCCCGGGCAAGAGCAATCCTCCGGCGTATACCAAGAGCAAGATTTTTACCGCCATTTATTAGTAGAGTTTCAAGTCCCGCCTGACCTTCATCAAGAAATTTTCGTAATCCGGCTTTTTCAAGTATATGAGCAAGAGCATCTTCTTCAATATCTGAATTATTTGTTAAAAGATTCTCTTTTATGGTGCCATCAAAAAATACTGGTTCCTGGGGCATATATATTATCTGCTGGCGCCACCAATAAGGAAGTATCTGACGAAGGTCAATACCATCAACAAATAAATTACCGCGCACAGGAACAAGAAGCCCCATAAAAAGTCTTGCAAGAGTTGTCTTGCCCGTCCCATTAGAGCCTGTCACAACAAGAAGTCCTCCGGGATTAAGAACAAGAGATGCTGATTCAAAAAGCGGGGTTGAAGCTCTGCCAAATCTGAATGCTACATCAGAAAGCTCAATTTTACCTGCAAAGTTTTTTAAAGCAGTTCCCTGTTTCATCTCCCGGGGTATTTTACAAAAATTTTCAAGGAGATCTAATGATTGCCTGGCATTAATAAAGATTGGGCCTAATTGTGCAAATCTGATTATCGGTGCTAACGCTCTGCTTGCAAGGATATTTGCTCCAATTAATGCGGCAACACTCATTTCTCCCTGAACAGCATAAACTGCACCGACAGCAATAACAGCAACGTTCATCAAAGCCTGCAAGCTTGCTGTAATGGATTGAGAAAGTCCCTGAAGAATTACCATGCGGCGTTTGAGTATGTTTGATAATCCCTGCTGTTTTCCCCAGATCTCTTTTAAAAATTTTGCTGCATTAAAACTTCTCACAGAATCAGAAGCTTGAAGTACAGTATTTGCAAGGCTGTTATTTTTTGCAATTGCCTGCTGCATATTTTTTTGAGGTTCTTTTTGTAAAAGATGATTAATTATGGAAAAAACAAATGCTATTGTTAAAAACAATATTACAATTATTGCTAGCATAGGTTTTAAAAAAAATATTGCAATAACATAGAGAAAAGCAAAAGGTATATCAAGGATTGAAACAAAATTAACCGGATTATATGCCTGTAGAACTGTATTTAAATGTCCTGTTATCTCCCGGCGCTGAACAGGAGGAACACTTTCGATTGCACCTGTTCTGGCATCTGTAAGAGTTGAAAAAACTTTAGCACTGAGTTCTGCATCAGGTCTTAGATTAAGTCCTCTCGCAAGTCTGAGGCGTACTTGCCTAAAAGCAAACTCCATGGCAATGGCAACCAGCACGCCTGTTACCAGTGTAATTAAAGTAGAGTCAATACCACTGGTTACATATCTTCGTAAAACCTGAATTACAAATATTGGAGAAGAAAGACCTAAAATACTAATAAATAAAGAAGCAAGGACCAGTTCAGAAGAGAGCAATGGAAGGCTTTTTAAGCGTTTGACCAGTTCTTTCATGGTTATAGGGCTGGCTCGCCCGGAATCGGAGCAATTTTTTCGTTCTCTTTACGCAGCTCTTTTGGTAAAGCCTCACCAATGGCTTCCCGCAATGGCTTTAAAAATTCATCATAATTTTTCCATCTGTCAATTGAACTATTATAAACAGGTTGTCGCACCTGCCATGTTGAAGCTGTTCTCACTTCTCTTTTGGTCTTATGAAAATCAAGGCAGGAATCATCCCATTCAAGCTCAACAAAATCAAGTATCTTCTTTGTCATGCCTTCATGATCTGCAACCATGTCATCATAGGAAACATCAAGAACAGGAGAAGGCAAAACCTTGTGCCAGTGATCCATAACCCTGACATATTCTCTGCAATAATGACCCATATCAGATAAATTTAATGAAAAAGGCATTACCATTGCAAAATGCTGAAAATAACATGAAAGACTGATGTCAAGAAGGTTGCGCTGGCAATTAATAATTTTCGCCCGGGGTAAAAAAAGGGAAATAATACCAAGATTCATAAAATTACCCGGCATTTTATCTGTAATTCTTGCAGGGCTTTTCCCACCAAGAGACCTGATATAGCTGACATAATCTTCACCTAACCTGCATGCAGTCATAGCATCAAGCATAGTTACATTCTCAGGATATGCTGCAAGTTTTCCCTGGGACTCTGACATGGATTGAATCAGGTTCCCTATATAAGCCAGCTCACCTGCACCATAGACATTTGGATGGCTTGCAAGTGTCTGCTCAACCAATGTTGTACCTGAACGTGGTACGCCAACAATAAATATAGGCGCAGTGCTCTCACTGCCCATTCCTTTACGATTGGCAAAAAATTCTTTATTAAAAACCGACATTACTCTTGAAACAGTTATATGATGCATTCGTGCATCAAAGGATTTATCTCGATCATCTAAATCATTGCCCTTTTTAAAATGATCAAAAGCTTTGGGGTAATCAGCATTATCATCATAAATTTTACCCATGGTGAAATGAAGACTACGTTTTTGATCCTGATTTAGCCGGGGATCATCAAACATTTTTTCCATTTTTTCAAGTTCTTCAGGCGTGGATCCAACTTTAGATCGCGACAGATTATAATAAGTAGCAACATTATTAGGATCAAGTTCCATTGCTTTTTCAAAATATTCAACAGATTCTTCCATTTTGCCAAGATTTCTTAATATACTTCCAATACTGTTTAAAATACCAATATGTTTTGGCATTTTTTCAAGAGCATTTTGATAAATCTCCAGTGCTTCTTCCGGCTGACCTGTCATCTCAAGAGCACTTGCAAGGGCAAGATGCGCTTCATAATAATTTTCTCTTAATGCAACAGCTTTTCTTAACAGAGGAACAGCATCTGAGGGTCTTTCCATCTCCATGAGAGTTAATCCCAAATAATTATATGCTTGCGCAAACCCGGGATTGATTGCAAGGGAAAGACGAAACCGGGAGATAGCTTCCTGATATTTTTTTTGATCCTTTAATGTATTTGCAATACCAAGATGAGCTTTTAAAAATTCCGGCATGATTAAAAGGGCTTTTTCAAAAGCTTCCATTGCACTATCATATCTTTTGTCCCGGCGATAAAATTCTCCAAGATTAGCAAGATAAAGTGGGTTTTGCTTATCTATCTGTATTGCTTTTTCAAGCTCAGCTATTGCTCCTTTAAGATCATTCTTTTTTAAAGCAATAAGCCCCAATGTATGAAGCAACTGGGGTTCTAAGGAATATTTTTCACGATGGTCAGCAATAGCTTTTTCAGCTTCAACAACATTATTCTGACTTATGTGGTGCATTGCCTGGGCAAGTGCCTGTTCAATAGGAATCATACAATACTTTTAACTCAAAAATTATACAAGGTCAATATGTGTTGCATCCATACCGACATCTGTATCAAACGTTGCTACAACCTGAGCTGCGTGTGTTCCATTCCCGTCATCATCATAGGCTAATACATAGTTGGTACCACTTTGATAATAATGCCAGAAATCATTTGCATCATTTACACTTCCGGTTGCAAAATCTACAAAATTGATTGCGGCTAAATGACCGGCTGTTTCAACTCCATTAAAATTGGAATTCTCAAATTCTAATTGATAAATGTGACCTGATGCCAATCCATTTATTGCATCACCAAGTTCACTTGTATTGGAATATTGAAAAATATACTCTAAACCGAAGCCTGTTGGAGCTGCAATGGAGATTGTATCGTTGCCTGCACCGCCATGGATATTGACTTCATTATTATTAATGACAGAAATTCCAGAACCATTTAAATTAAAATTTAGTACATCATTGCCTGCTCCGCCATCCATCGTAATTGTGTTATTAGCGACATTCCCGCCAAGTCCTGCATTCGCACTTATATTAAAACTGAGAGTATCATTACCATCACCGCCAACCATAGCAACTTGATTACTATTTACATTAATAAAAGTTCCAGAAGCGTTCAGGTTGATACTTAACGCGTCATTTCCCGTGCCTCCATCCATTACAATTTGATTAAAAGCAATTGTAGCACCATTCCCAAGAGGTCCAGCAACATTATCATTATGGACATTTGCAGAAAAATTTAGTGTATCATCTCCCAAATCACCCCGCATCATAATCATATTCCCGGCTATTTGAGCATGACGACTTCCGGCAGTAGCACTGGCATTATAGACACTTGCAGAAAAATTAAGGGTGTCGTTTCCTTCACTGCCAAGCATTATAATAAAGTTTCCATTCATTCCAGCAGAACGAGGGCCATTATGAAATATATCGTTATGAATATTTGCATTAAAGTTAAGAGTATCGTCTCCTGTGCCACCTGCCATTATAATAAAATTACTTGTCATGTGTGCATCACCGGTAATTGGACCACCAGCAGGTGTAGGAATAATATTATCAATATTTGCGTTAAAATTCAGTGTGTCATCTCCTGCTCCGCCCTGCATAATAAACCAGTTTCCAGCCATCCAGGCACTGGCAGGACCATTATTATAAAAATCATTATGGACATTTACATCAAGATTAAGTACATCATTCCCCGCTTCACCAAGCATCACAAACTGATTAGAACCAATTGCTGAACCTGCAGATGCCAGCAAATTGAGAGTTTCATTTTCATCTATACCGCTTATTAAAACATCATTTGCTCCAATACCGCCATTATCACCTGTTGCATATAATCTGACAGAGAGACGGTCATAGCCTTCCTGACCATACAATTCTATGGCTCCTTTGCCACCGGGACTGGAGGAATTATAATATTGAATTGCACTATGACTTGGTACAAAGACACTATTGCTAATTGAGTTCGTCTGCCAATGTCCACCCTGAGTAGGCATAAAGTTACCCGAATAAGAAGTCTGGGTATAACCATACATAGTAATAGCAAGCTCAAGACCTCCAGCTCCTCCTCCAGTTCCTCCTCCAGTTCCTCCAGTTCCTCCATTAGCTCCTCCACCAGCTCCACCAGCTCCTCCTGTTCCTCCATTAGCTCCTCCATCAGCTCCATACCAGCCAAAATCGTCAGGCATACTATTGTCTGATGTTGATGTGGGATTTAAATTATTGCCAGTTTCTGTTAAAGGTCCTCTGGTTCCAAGATAAGGACCCTTGCCAAAAACCTGATAATAAGGATCAGGATCATTTGAGCCGTCTCCTTCAGGTGTATATCCAAGACCTGTGCTGCCTGGAACACCTGATCCATTGCCGGCTGGAACACCAAAAACAGCATACAGATCAATTAAACCACCATCCTGTAATAGTACATAATCAACATCAACTGAATCCATGAGTTGGGAAATCAGATTATCAAGGGCTGCTGTAAATCCATCATTAGTAAAAGTCAACATTGCAGCGGCTTTTAGTTCAGCAAACTCTTCAGGTAATGATCCAAACAAAGCTTCTATTGCTTCTCCAACAGCATCAAAACAAGTGCCTACAGCATCTGCAGGCTTTTCTCCTGAGGATGTTTTTAAATCAAAAAGTTGTTTTGCAACTGCTTTCATCTGATCGATAAAAATCTGTATGTCCATAATTTTACCTTCTATTTATGAATCTGATTTAACTAGTTTTCCTATTGTTCGTAAAAGTGAATAAGTATGAATTGTAACATCAGCCTCCGCTGAAGCGGCTTCACTTTTAGCTTCAATCAAGGTTGTTTCACCATTTAATACATCAAGCAGAGTTCGGCGCCCATGCTTTCTTTCTTTACGCGCTAATTTTAAAAATTCTTCTGCAATATCTTCCTGGGACCGTAAAATCAGAGCATTTTCACCTGCTGTTTTAATATTCTGCCATGCATTACGTACCTGTTCCAACACCTTTTTTTTAGTATCTAATTTTCTTTCTTTTGCAGCAGTTATTTCAGCACTTGCTGCCCTTGTCTGTCTTACTGAAGAAAGTCCGAGATTAAAATCCCATGAAAGCTCAAGTTTGGCACTATAATCACGTCTCCTTGCATCTATTCCGCCAATGTCATTTCTCCAGTCACTTTCAAGAACTCCGTTCAATTCAGGATAAGCAGTTGACTTGGTATATCTTTTTCCTTGTTCTGCAACTTTGATTGCAAATTCTGCCGCTTTAAGTTCCGGATTATATTGTAAAGCAGTTTTTTCAGCCTCTTCAAGAGAAGATGGAATATCAGATGAGGTAAATAATCCAGCTTCTGTCAAGCCAGATACTTCATCAGCAGAACGATTAAAAATTCTTTCTGCGCGGTTTCTTGCACCCTGAAGACTACCCCCTGCTTTTACAAGAGCAGCCTTTGCTTTGAGAAGTTGAGCTTTTGCCTGAAGTGCATCTGTTGAATAACCCCGACCTTTTTTAATTCTGGCATTTTCCATACTTGTCTGCTCTTTAATATTCTCCATTGATTGATTTGCATACTTTACAAGCTGTTCAGCCTGTTTAAGCTTATAAAAAGCAGTAAGAGCATCAAGCGTTATTTCCTGTCTGACAAATTCCTCTGTTGCAATCTCTTTAAAATAAACAAAGTTTGCATTTTGAAAATTTGCCTGGGTGGCACCAAAATCAAACAAAAGCTGAACAAGCCTGGCATTAGTCCTATAAGCACTCAATGAAAAGCCATGGGTATTTTGCCAGTTATGATGGGTTTTACCATATTGAGAATCTAATTCAAAAGTTGGAAAATATAGCGCATAAGCTGCTTTTTCCCTTTGTTTTGCTGCATAAACATCTGACTCTGATGCTTTAAGACGATTATCATTTTGCAATACAGCAGAAACAGCATCATTCAAATCTTCAGCGCCAGCAACAGGAACAAATAAAAAAATACTCAAAAAGAATCCAATTAATATTTTTTTCATACTAAATCTCCAGTCCAGTTTGTCAAAATTTTACCCAATTTTATATTAAAAGCTAAATGTCTATTTTGGACACTATCATCTAAAGGAATACAATTCGACCGAATGAACAAAATAAATTAAATATATAAAAATCAACAAACAGCAGGTTTTCGGACTTATAAAAATTGAATTTTAGCTGCAAAATCAAACAATTAAGCAATATTCTCTTTTTATTTTCCTTGTTTTACAAATAGAAAATAATAAGTTATAAATTAATAAATAATTAAAGGTACCTTGTGGAAAGTTTTTATGGAAGAAAAAATGAAATGGGCAAACTTGATGCTGCTTTTAGTCAGGTCAGAAAAGGTAAGATTAAAACTGTTCTGATTACAGGTCCAAGTGGTGTGGGTAAGACAGCCCTTGTATCACAATTTGCCCACAACGCTGAAAAAAATGGGGCAATATTCATTCGTTCCAAAGCTGACACAATGCATACCAACACACCATATGCAGCAATTTCTATATGCATGGGTATTTTCATCAAAAAGATGATTGCTGAAAACCCAGGCAGCATTAGCAAAATGAAAAAAATTATATTTACAGGTCTTAATAATAATATATCTTATGCAATCTCATTAGTTCCTGAGCTTAAATATCTTTTTGAGTCCACAATTTATTCTGAATCATATGTTGGAAAACAGGAGGAAGTGAACCCAAACCTGTTATTGTTGTCTCTTCTTGAAGCCTTTGTTAATCTTCACAAACCAATTATCCTGTTTCTGGATGATCTTCAATGGATAGATACAGCCACAGTTACTTTTTTAAAACATCTTGCTCTCAATGGCTTTGTTTCGGGCATACTGCTTGTTATGTCCCATCGCAGTTCAGAAACAGAAGATAATAATAATCTAAAAACAATGCCTGCTCTATATCATAATTCAGAAAATACTCTGCTTATAGAGCTTGCAGGGCTACCTAAAAGAGATATTAAAAACTATCTTAAGAATTTGTTGAAAACCAGGCAAAACCTTACACCTCTTTCTGATATCTGCCATCAAAAGACTGCTGGTAATCCTTTTTATCTAACTCGTATGGTAGAAAAATTGCTTGCAAAAGAAGCCATTAGTAAAATTGAAAAAGAATGGGTATATGACATATCATTTATCAGCACCCTTATGCCATCAGAAAATGTAGCTGATCTGGTCATTGACAAAATACATCTTCTTTCTTTAGAATCAATTTTACTTCTAAAACATGCCTCTTGCCAGCAAAGTGATATTTCAATAAAACTTCTTCAAATTACATCCGGATTTGCATTTGAAAAAATAGAAGCCTTGTTGTGGAAACCTTTGCAATTAAACTTTATCCAAAAAAAAGAAAAAGATTATCTTTTTTCCCACGACAAAATACTTGAAGCTCTTGAAAGCCTTCTGACTAATAATGAAAAAATAGTTATACATAAAAGAATAGGTCAATTCTATCTTGTATACCATGATAAAGAGCAGCTAAGTTATAATATCTTTACTATTTTGTATCACTATTCTTTTTATTACAACACAATTTCAGACCTGCAAGTTAAAAAAGAGATGACTTTTCTTTATCTAATGGCAGGAAAACAAGCACAAAGTCAAACAGCTCATGCCCAAGCTTTAAAATATTTCATTACCGGTAAAAATCATTGGCCCGGTGATATCTGGAAAGAAAACTATGAGCTTGCTCTCAATTTCTGTAACCATGCAGCCCAATGCTCATATCTATCCGGGCAACTGGAAATAACAAGAAATTTTTTTACTGAAGTTGGAACCAATGCAGTTTCATTTTCAGATCAACTGCCCATTGAAATGATTAAAATCACCTATTATTCTACTGAAACAAAACCAGAAAAATCCTTGAAAATCGGGCTTAATATCTTAAAACATCTAGGGGTCAATCTCTCTGACAACCCGTCTGATTTTACTATCCTTTCTGCTATCTTAAAAAACTGGATTCGTTTTATTGTAAGCCGGCAGACCATTCGGACGACAAAACAAATGAACATAGATACAAAAGCATACAAAATAGTCAAATGTATTAGTGCTCTTGGACCCATAGCAATAACCCTGTCGCCTAAAAAACTTCTCCCTTTAACTATTTCCACCGGGTTTGGCTTGTCTCTAAAACATGGAAACTTTGATGAAAGCTCTTTTTTCTATGTTGTCTTTGGTATGATCCTCAACAAGCTTACAGGTTCAGTTAAATGGGGTCGAAAACTTCGAGCCATTGCCAAAGAGATTAACCAAAAATACAAAAATGATAAGTTAAAAGGCAAGGAGATGTTTCTGGCAAATGCCTTTCTTGATCACTGGGACAAACCGCTCCTTGAGAGTTCACAAGCATTTGAAAAGGCAGAACAGTTTTGTCTGCGCAATGGTGAGTATCAATATTATGCTTATAACACCTTTTTTGGTCTGAATTGCTTAATGATTAATGGAACACCTCTTGAATCTATACGCAAAAAGCTAATACACAAAAAACCGATTTTTGAACGGCTCAACAACCAATATGCACTGACAATGTCAGGCATTATAAACCAAACTATTTCTAATTTTCAGACGGGAACAGACAAACCATGGGTTCTGGAAGGTGTGTTTTTTAATGAAACAAAACAAAAGACTGATTTAAAAAATATCATAACTGATTTAAATTTATACAAATTCTGCTCCGCTTTTTTTTGTGGGAGAATGGATATTGCTTATGACATAAAAAAAACTCTTAAACAATTAATTGAAAACAGTTCTGGAACTCCAACCTATTATTATTTTTATTTCCTGACAACTCTTGTGGATACTTCAGAGGGGAAATCCAAAAAAACAATAGAAAAACGCCTCAGACAACTTAAAAAATATGCTTTGTATAACAGAGAGGTATATCAGAGTAAATACCTTATTGCCCGTGGAGAATTTCTGAGGCTTAAAGGTGACCTTGATACAGCGGCAAAACTATATACTGAGGCGGCGGCAGAAGCAAAAATAACCTCTTCACTGTATGAACAGGCATTTGCCATTGAAAGGCTTGGTGTTATCGCTAAACAAAAAGAAAACAATGCAGAAGCTGATGATTATTTTAAAAAGGCAGTGGATCTATATAAAGAATGGGGGCTGATATGGAAGCATGGGCTTTTTGATACGAGGGGGAAAAATGATGAAAATAATAATAAAGAAAAACGGTATTCAGACCTGTATAATAAAGGACGTACCGGGCTTTTATCTTTCCTGGAAAAAGAAACCATCTCCTGTTCTTCTTTTGAAATAATTGATAAAACTCTTTACTTAATGCAAGAGATCACCAACGCAGATTGTGTTCATGTTATAATAAAAATTACTGACAAATGGAAAAGCATTATTAATATAAAAGATCACAATATCAACAGACCTGTTGTCTTTACTGATTTACCTGAAAAAATTCTTACTTTTGCTGAAGCTACACAAGAAGCGCTTGTTGTAGATGAAAAAAATATAAGCACACAACTGTTTGATACATTTTATTTGCAAAAATATAGGCCTTTATCCTTTATATTAATTCCTTGTGGCAAAAAAAAGTGTGTCTATTTTGAAAATTATTCTAAAAAAATAGACTTAAAAACTTTAACAATGCTTGTTAAATATATTTTTTCAAAAATAAATATGAATGAATTCCCAATTCAGAAAACATCTAAAACCAAAAAAACTAATATTAAACATCTTCATGAATATTGCGAGAAACTACAACAATACATGATGGCCACAAAAAGATATAAAAAAATGGATTTGAGTCTTAAAACTCTTTCCATGGATATTCAGATACCTCAACGAACTATTACCGATGCCACCAACAAATGCCTGGGGCAAAATTTTCATTCTTTTGTCAACAGCTATCGTATTGAGGAAGTCAAACAAATGTTGAAAAACCCGGAAAACAGTAAACAACCTATTTTGGATATCGCTTTTGCTGCTGGCTTCAGCTCTAAATCATCATTTAATGATATTTTTAAAAAAAACGTTGGTACAACACCTACAAAATTTCGAGCTGCTAATGTATTACAAAATAAATAGTAACTATTCCAAAGTACTGTTTTCATCCAAGCTATTAAGTTAATCACACCTTTCGGTTAAGAATTATATTATTATTGACCAAAGTGAATAAAAACTATAAAAATGAAAATTTAAACTTTTAATAAGGAAATGTAGAAGATGGGCGTTGAAATAAATATTCACCTGACACATCGACAGCATACAGATAATAAAAAGAGTGTTATTGTTGAAGGAAAGACTATTGGTGAAGCAATTAACAATCTATGCATAAAATATCCGGGGTTAAAACCTGACCTGTTTGATGATAAAGGCAATCTTTTAAACCATATTGAAATATATCTAAATAGCGAAAGCGCGTATCCTGATGAACTTAAAAAGATTACAAAAAATGATGACATAATCCATATAACTGCAATTTTTGCAGGAGGATAGAACTGGAAGATAAAATAGAAAATTAAAACAAGACTATTTTTTATTGACTTTATTTATAGAAAAATTATATCTTTTTTTAAGATTATTATAAAAAAATGCTGTTTTTCAATAATTAACGTGCTAAATGGAGATAAAAAATGAAAAGAATCTTTTATCAAACAGGATTTTCATTTGTTTTTATTACAGTATTGTTTGTTAGTCCTTTAATTGCTCAAGCTGAAAACAAATCCCCTCTCACTGTTTTCCGTTCTTCTGTCTGCTATAACATAGTTGAACATGAACCCTTAGATATTGGAACAACTTTTACTAATGATGTTAACAAATTATACTGCTTTTCTGAAATCATGGGAGCAAAAACAAATACCCATATAACACATGTCTGGTACTATATGGGAGCTGAGCGTGCCAGAAAGCAATTAAGAGTTCATGGAACAAGATGGCGTACTTATTCTTCCAAACTTATTCAAAGCTATGAAACCGGTAACTGGGAGATTAAGATCATTGACGCAGAAGGAAAGCTCTTAAAGGTTCTCAAATTTAATATTACACCGAAATAATAAAAAAGAGCTATCCCTGCATATAAACTTCTTCATAGGGTTGAACCACAACAAAGCCTTTTCCTGAAAATTTCATCTGAATTGATTCGCCACTTCCACGCCCAAGAAAAGTTTTAAAAGAAATATCTGTTTTCAATTCAGGCTCAAGGTTGGCAGACCAGGCTACTGTCGCGTTGGGGTCTGTAATAACGGGGTTTTCAGGAGTAACTTCCAATGTAAGTGGATCATGGTGCGTTGTAATCGCTATCATACCCTTACCTGAAAGTTTTACATTAAAAAGCCCGCCAGATAACATTCCTGCAACTTTTTTCAACATGGTAATATCCCAATTGATTTCTGACTCAAAAGCAAGAAGGTCGTTTCCATTAACAGTTATTGTGTCATTATCAATATAAATTACAGAAACTTTTTTCCCCATATCAGCAAGATATAAAGCTCCCTGCCCTTCAGCTTTTGTAAGCTTTGCACCTTCTCCGCTTACAGTTTTTTTTAACAATTTTCCTATTCCATGTTCAAGCACACCTTCACGGATAAATTTAATATCACCTTTGTATGCAATCATTGATCCCATTTTAGTCCAGACCGAACCGTCAAGATTTATTTCAAGCATATTATTGCTCTCAAGCTCAAAAAGGCCCTCGCCCTTATCCTTCTGAGCTGTTCTTTTAACAAATTCTGATACAGAATATCGATTTACGCCCCCTGTAGCAGCTTCTTTAATCTTAATTATTTCCTTACATCTGGGGCATTTGACAGTTTTGCCGGCATATTTTGAAGGAACCTCTTTTTCAAACCCGCAACTTTTACATGATAGCATCATAATTCTTACCTCCAACTATTTTGTTTATTCAATAAACATTTAAATACTTTTTTGCTGTTCCTGTACGCAAAATATCTTCTTTAAAATATTTTAAAAATGCTTTTTCAGTATATGTAGGGATTTTATCCTGGAGTAAAACCAGTGAAATTTTATTTATAACATCTTTTTGAGGCATTTTTATTGGAATAATATTTTTCTTTTTTATCTCCTTTTGCACAATATGAGATGCAATAACACCCAATCCAATATTGTTCTTTATCCCAGTAATCACAGCCTGATGACTGTCCACTGTCATTACTCTGTTAAGATTTTTTACTGAAAATTTATTAAAATGATATTTAAACCAGTTTCTTAGAGTTAAAGATGTTCTTTGATAGGAAATATACTCTTTTGCTGCAAGGTTTTTAAAAGAATGGTCTTTATTTATTTCTCTTTCATAATATTCTTTTGAACATGCAAGAATAACCTTTTCTTCAATTAAAGGCTCAATACTGTATATACCAAAATCTCCAAACAATTGCTCTTTTGTTAAAAAAGCATCAACAAGTCCAAAATCAAGCTCTCCATTTCCTATCATGGGAAAAATTTCTTCAGGACCTCCAAGTTTTAAAGAAAATATAACCTCGGGATATATTTCTCTAAACCTTGCAATTATACCGGGAAAATATGATTTTCCAAATTCAATGGGTGATCCTATTTTTAAAAGCCCGGAAGGTTTTTGCCTTGCCTGTTTAATACTCTTTATCCCTTCTTTTAAATCATTAATAAAAGGCTCAACTATATTAAATAATTGTTCTCCTGCTGATGTTGGGACCAATTTTTTATGAAGTCTTGTAAATAAAGGTATCTTTAATTCATATTCAAGCTTGGAAAGGCTCTGACTCACAGCTGACGAAGTAATGTTTAATTCGTTGGCAGCTGCAGCAACGCTTTTTAAAGAAAAAATATAATAAAAAATTTTAAGTCTGTTAAAATCAGGTAGCATTAGTAATTCTTAACCTAAGCTTAAATTGTTTTAATTTTACTTAATACCAAACCTGGTTTATATTATCAACATAAAAAAGATTTTAAGGCAGACAAACTGCTTTTTAATATAAAATAATCAAAAGGAGGCTCACATGACAAATTCCATATTAAATAACATAATAATGATTTTTACATATTTTTTTACACCTGAAGATTCAGCCACTCCAATCTGGCATGGATCTTCTTCTTACAATATTGAATATGATATAAAAGGTATTGGAGCTACAAAAGCTTTGTTCTGGGTAGGTATTTCTATGCTTTTTGTTTATCTGATTTCTTTGTTATAAACAATTATCATCTTAACTCCCCTGGGAGGCAGGCAGACATTTAAATCTGATTAATTTAAATTGAGCCTGTTTCCCTTTTTTTTTCTATTGCTTCGCGAATTGCCTGCACCTTAGGGCCATCTTCTGTCCATAGCTTACAACTGTTTAAAATAAAATTCTTTTCTTTAATTTGCTCAATAGACTCTGGCACCGGGGTTTTATGCTTTCTTTTTTCTGTAAGCCAGCCATGTACTATCTCCTGCCCCATTACAGTTAACAAGTGCGTAAGATGGGTGCAACCCTTTGTGGACCCCATATATTCTTTGATCTTTTTTGAAAATCCGCCCTTTATTTCAAGGCCTTCAACTTTTTTTAATACTTCAAGGGTTTCATGACATTGAGACATGGGAACATGGGGCATAAAAGCCTCTGCCTTAACAATTTTCAAAGGATTGTCATGGATTAAAAGAAAAATTTCCATGTTATGAATAAGACCCGGTGAAAGTTCTTTTTCCGTAATATCAAATACTGTTTGAAATCGTTCATCTATAAGCTTACCTGTTACAATTAATTCTGAATCATTTACAGAGTATGTGGCAAGTTCAATATTTCTTGTGTGAATCTTTTTTTTATTTTTAATTAACTCTTTTAATTCCATTCTTATATCCCTCTGTTTATTATTCAAAAATAATTATGCCTGCAGCCATGTGGCAAGGCTTGAAAGCCTGAGGTCGGTTTTGTTATTATTTAAAGCCGTTGTAAATGCTTTTTTTGAACCCACAATTATTACAAGCTGCTTTCCCCTTGTTATTGCTGTATAAAGAAGGTT
>JAGLLQ010000196.1 GCA_023140455.1 Desulfobacteraceae bacterium
ACTGCCCTGCCCTGTTGATCTATCGCTTCAACCTTTAAAACAGATCCTGGTTCCATGGTTGACAAACCGTGAATAGTGAATATTTCGTCCCCTATAAGGCTTAGTGAATCAAAATTTTCCCCTTCTTTAAAAACAAGAGGCAATACACCCATCCCGATTAAATTGTTTCTGTGTATTCTTTCAAAAGAAGATGCAATCACAGCTTTTACTCCAAGAAGGTTGCTTCCTTTTGCTGCCCAGTCTCTTGATGAACCAGTGCCATATTCTTTCCCGGCAAAAACTATCAAAGGTATCGAAGCTTTTTTATATTCCATAGCAGCATCAAATATAAATCTTTCTTCTTTCTCTGGAAATTTAATTGTATACCCGCCTTTTTTTGACACTAATAAGTTAAATATACGAATATTTCCAAATGTACCTCTCATCATAATTTCGTGATTACCACGTCTTGAACCATAGGTATTAAAATCACGAGGATGTATTTTATTTTCAGATAAATATATTCCTGCCGGATAATTCTCTGGAATTTCTCCTGCAGGGGAAATATGATCAGTAGTAATTGAATCACCTAATACTAAAAGCGCTCTGGCATTTGAAATTTTATCGATCTTAGAACTACTCTCAACCTGAGATTCTGTCATTTCTTCAAAAAAAGATGGTTTTTTAATATATAATGAATTGTTATCCCAGTTAAATGTACTGGTTTTTTTAAATTCAAGAGAATCCCAGAAATCTCCTCCTTCAAATATATTAGAATAAATATCACGAAAAAATTCAGGCTTGACATGTTTTTTCACATATTTTTTAATATCATCAGCTTCAGGCCAGATATCATCCAAATAAACAGGTGCTTTGTTAAAGCCATAACCTATTGGTTCAGTTTTAAAATCAATATCCATTCTGCCAGCAAGGGCAAAAACAACAACAAGTGCAGGAGACATTAAATAATTACTCTGTATGCGTTGATGAATTCTTGCTTCAAAATTTCTATTTCCAGATAGAACTGCTGCAGTATTCATTTTATCTTTTAATATTTTTTCTTCTACTGTCTTATCAAGCGTTCCACTATTTCCAATGCAGGTCATACAACCAAAACCTGTATTATTAAAACCAAGCTGATTTAAACTTTCCAACAAATCTGCTTTTTGAAGGTAATCAATAACAACTTTTGAACCTGGAGAAAGCGAGGTCTTAACATGCCATGGAATCTGGAGCCCTTTTTCTACAGCCTTTTTTGCGACTAGCCCGGCTCCCATCATAACATTCGGATTTGAAGTGTTAGTACATGACGTTAAAGCAGCTATCAGGACTTTTTCATTTTTAAAATTATTATCATTAAGAGATCTTTCTCTAATATCTGACAAGAGAATTCTTTGATTAGGTTTTGATGGGCCGGCAATTGATAATTCAATTTTAGAAAGATCAATTTCAATAATTTTATTAAATTTAATTTTATCATTGTTCTGTGAACTACCAGTTAAAAAAAGATTACAAGCTTTGCAATATGATTCGACAAAATCTGCGGCTTTTTCTCTGGCAGTTCTTTTAAGATAAGAGATACTTTCATTGTCAATTGGGAAAAATCCTGCTGTTGCACCGTACTCAGGAGCCATATTAGCAATTGTTGCTCTGTCTGTAAGTGAAAGTTGATTTATACCTGGGCCGGTAAATTCAACGATTTTTTCAACTACATTTTCTGATCTTAACCTCTCAGTAATCATGAGAACAATGTCAGTAGCAGTAATATTTTTTGAAGGAGATCCAGTCAGCTTAACTCCTATAATTTCAGGAAGCTTCATGTAATAAGGCTCGCCAAGCATAACAGCTTCAGCTTCAATCCCCCCTACTCCCCAGCCCAAAACACCAAGACCATTAATCATTGTAGTATGGGAATCGGTTCCAATTAAAGTATCCGGGTACGCAATCAGGGAATCTTCGTTTTTGGTACAAACAACCTTTGCCAAATATTCTAAGTTGACCTGGTGACAAATTCCTGAGCCGGGTGGTAATACGTTAAAATTTTTAAAGCTTTTAGCAGCCCATTTTAACAAACTATAACGTTCTTTATTCCTCTGGTACTCTTTTTCCATATTCAATTTAAATGCATTGTCTGATTTGCAATGATCAACCTGAACAGAATGATCAATAACCAGATCAACTTGAATAGAAGGGTTAATTTGTTCAGGGTCAAAACCTTTTTCCTTAACTGCATCACGCATTGCAGCAAGATCGACTACTGCCGGGACTCCCGTAAAATCCTGCATAAGTACTCTAGATGGGAAGAATGGTATTAAAGAGTTCTTATTTCTTTTTTGTTTAAAATAAAAGTCAGAAAATAGTTTAATATGATTAGAATCAACATAGGATGTCTTTAAATTTCTTAATAAATTTTCTAAAATAATTCGTGCGGAAAAAGGAAGACTGTTAATATCTGCTTTTTCAGTCTCTTCAATCTTTGTAAAATCAACGACTTGATAATTATCATCATTTAATCTAATTTGTTTTAAAAAATCTGAATAAACCATTCTTACATCTCCATATTGATCAGGTCTTATGCTTAATAAATTGATTGACACATACAAAAAAGAACTTTACCATAAAATAAGATGACAATCAGGTTAAATCTTAAGAATTTGTGAAATAACAGGTAAAAAGGCTAAAAGGTCTGATATGAGGAAGCAAATCATATTTTATTTAATTATAATTCAATGTTTTGTTTTTACATTATCGAGTGTTAATGCAAAAGATTCTAACTCTTCATCCAACACGCATAAGATAAATATAATTGCATCCCCTAATTGGGTTCATCCGAAGCTAAGAAAAAATCATAAAGGCTATTCGAAATTAAAAATGCAAAAACAATTTTCTTCAATATGGCAGTATTCCACCAACAGGCAATCAGGCAAGATTGTTGGAGGAGGAACAACTAAATATAAAGATTATAAACCTTTTTATCATCCCTCCTCAAAATACAAAATTAAAAATTAAAAAGAGATTACTAATTTTCCTTTCTTAAATCTTTTCTCAAAATTTTGCCAACATTTGATTTAGGCAGTTCATCTCTGAACTCAACTTCCACAGGAAGCTTATACTTGGCAATGCGTTCAGAGCAGAAGGAAATAATTTCTTCCTGTGTTGTTGTTTCTCCAGCTTTCATTACAATATATGCTTTTACAGCCTCACCTCTTTTTTCATGAGGAATACCAATACAGCAGGCTTCAAGAACTTTTGGATGTGCAAACAAGACTTCATCAATATCTCGGGGATAAACGTTATACCCACCTGAGAGAATCATATCTTTAATCCTGTCCACAATATAAAAATACCCTTCTTCATCCATCTTTGCAACATCACCAGTGCATAACCAGCCATCATCAGTTAAAGTCTTTTTAGTTTCTTCAGGTTTGTTTAAATATCCTTTCATAACCTGTGGGCCGCGCATTAAAAGCTCTCCTGCTTCTCCAGTTTTTACGACAATATCGCTGTTTTTCAAGTCAACTATTTTACACTCTGTGTCAGATAAGGGTAACCCAATACTTCCGGGCTTTCTTTTACCATTAAAAGGGTTGATGTGTGTTACAGGTGTTGATTCAGTCAGTCCAAATCCTTCAACAATTATAGAACCGGTTATTTCCTGAAAATTATTAATCACTTCAAGAGGGAGCGGAGCACTTCCTGAAAAGCAACCTTTTAAACTTGTCAAATCTTTACTCTTAATGTCAGAGTGATCTAACATACCAATGTACATTGTAGGAACAAGAGGTGCAAAAGTTACTTTGAATTTTGTAATTGCCTCAAGCAGTGGATCAGGCTGAGGTTTTGGAACAAGAACATTTGTCCATCCCATAAATACAGCAAAATTCATGGAGACTGACATACCAAAAACATGGAAAAAAGGTAATGCACCAAGCATTGTTTCAGTCCCTTTATCAAATTTTGGAAACCATGCTGCAGCTTGTTGAACCTGATAACTGATATTTCTGTGTGTAAGCATCACACCTTTAGAAACACCTGTTGTGCCTCCAGTATATTGATACATGGCAATATCATCTAATGTAACTTTTTCCTGACTATAATCAGGGGAATATTTTGCTATCAGCTCCTTGAATTTATATAAATCAGGTGCAGGGTCAACATCAGCAGCTAATCCTTTTTTCTTTGCAACAAGTGGAAATAATAGACCTTTTAAAAAAGGAAGGTACTCTCCAATAGAAGTGTAAATGATTTTTTTAATCTTGGTTTTTTCTCTTAGTTTAACCATTCTATTGCCAAGCAAATCAAGTGTTATCAATAATTTAGAATCAGAATCATTAAATTGATGTTCAAGTTCGACATCAGTATACAGAGGATTATTCATCACTACAATTCCACCAACTCTAAGAATTGCGAAATATGCAACAACACATGGGATTACATTTGGAAGGAGTATTGATACACTATCTCCCTTTTTTATTCCGAAATCTTTTAATACAGCAGTGAATCTGGCAACCATTTCATTTAATTCTTTAAATGACAATGTATAGCCCTGAAAAATTAATGCCGTTCTGTCCGAGAAATTATTAGCACTTTGTTCAAGATATTGAGGAATTAAAACATCTTCAAAATCAATATTTTCTTTCACACCTTCTTCATAAAATTTAAGCCATGGTTTTTCTGAATATTCATTTGTACTTGACATGATCTATCCTTTTTATTAAAAGTCCATTTTTTTTGAAGCTATTATTTAAATTCACCTAATTTGTTAATTATAAATTGCACAACTTGTCAAGATAAAATTAGTATTATTTTAATTATTGAATTAATTGCCCGATTAATTATCCAGAACTTCTCTTATGAGTTTTGAAAGATTTCCAAGTTTATATGGTTTTGAAATATAAGCAGTTGCCCCTATGTCTTTTACCATATTTTTTTGACCATCTACTGAATAACCACTTGCTATAATGATTTTTGCAGCAGGATTGATCTTTAAAAGTTCTATTAAACAATTTTTCCCACCTATGCCCGGCATATTCATGTCAAGTATAATTAAATCAATTTTATTCTGTTTAGCTGCATAAAGTTCAAGAGCCTGTTCTCCGCTTATTACAGTAAATAATTTATAGCCGAATCGCTGCAATGCCTGAAAAATAAAATTTAAAATAGAAAATTCATCATCAATTACTAAAATAGTTTCGTTCCCGGTTGCAAACCCTTTTTCTTTATGAACTATTTTATTATTGAATTTTTTATCACTTTGTTTATGGGCAGGTAAATAAATTGTGAAATTTGTTCCTTTATTTAATTTACTATTACAAATAATATACCCATCATGGTTTTTGATAATACCATATACAGAGGCAAGCCCCAATCCTGTTCCTTTACCAATGTCTTTTGTGGTAAAAAACGGATCAAAAACATGCTCCAACGTCTCATCATCAATACCTGAACCAGTGTCAGATATATCAATTTGTACATAATTACCTGGTGATATAGATATCTGATTTTTAATAAATTCTTCTTTAAAAGTAATATTCTTTGATTTAATAATTACTTTCCCTCCTTCAGGCATTGAATCAGATGAATTTGTTCCTAAATTTAAAAACACTTGTTCAATTTGTACTGCGTCAGCTAATACAAACCATAGGTCTTTTTCAAGCTGGATCTTTATTTCAATCATTTTAGGAAGGGTTCTTTTAAGAATACTTTTGGCATTTATAATTTCAGAATTAATTCTTAAAGTTTTTTTGATAGTATCAGCTTTTCTACTGAATAAAAGAAGCTTTTTAATTAAATCGCCTGCACGCTCAACAGATTTCTCAATTGCTAATAAATTCATATGATGAGGATCTTCTTTATGGCTTTCAAACAGCATAATTTCTATAAACCCGTTAATGACCTGAAGTATATTATTAAAATCATGAGCAATTCCGCCAGCTAAAGTACCAACTGCCTCCATTTTTTGAGATTGCTGAAGTTGTCCTTCCAACATAATCTTTTCTTTTTCAACGTTTTTTCTTTTAGATATATCAAAAGCAATGACTCTGTATTCTATAATATTTTCTTTAAAATCTTTAATTGCTTCTACTGCAATATTCAGCCATAAACTATGATTTTTTTTATGTCTTATCTTAATTTCAAAATCATTTATTGAATTGTTCTTTTCTAAAAAGGAGTAAAAATATTTAAGAGTGCTTTCTTGATCATCTTTATCATAAAAAAAATCAGATATAGTTTTACCAATCATTTCATCTCTGGAGTATTGCAACAAGGTTTCAGCAGTTTTATTGCATTTTAGAACAATTCCATTTTTATCAACAGTCAGATATGCATTTGGAGCATTTTCATAGAGATCTCTATATCGTTTTTCTCTTTCCATCAGTTCAAAAGATGTATGCCTAAGCTGTTTTTCTTTTCGCCATAACAACTCACTTCCCTTTTTACCTTTTAGCTTGCTCAGATAGGATAAGGAGATTGATTCTACAAAATCAATCAAAACATCAAGTCTGTTTTTAATTTCTTCTTCATAAGTAAAATTTGAGTCATTAAAATTTAAAATATTTTCATTGCCAGTATTAATAACCAAGACACCGTATGAAGGCAGATAAATAAAAAGACAATTCTTAGCTTTGAAATATTTTACAATTTTAAGATCGACTTTGATTCTTTTATTTGATTTTTTTATTTGGACTCCATTGTAAACATAGAATGGAATATCAATGTAATTTTCATTCTGGGAATGCAATTCTTCAGCAATTTTAGGGACAACAATTACACTTATGCCTTTTTTATAATATTCAGCACATGTCCTTAAAACATAGGCAATGATTCCATCATTATCGATTTTATTCTGATTTTTATCAAACTTGTAAAAAAAGACAGGTGAAAGCTTTTTTAAAGTGACAAGATATTTTCCAAAACACCTTAAAAAGAGGCCTTTTATGCCCTTTCCATACAATTTATCCATGACACCTCTGTCCCACATTTCTGTTGGCAAAAATGTAGCACCTGTTTGATCAGTGCCTTTAAGTATTCCGGTTTGCTCCGCTTCAAAAAGCTCAAGTGAAATTTTTAAAATTCTTTTAAATGGATTATCGTAATTAACAAAATCAGGTTGGATGTCTTTTTTACTATTTAACATAATTATTCTTCATAATTTGATAGTTGTTTAATATATAAAGAATCGGCTTTGGATATTGCATTTATCAAATATAGATTTAGTATAAAAATTACTTTAAAGCAATAAAAAATATAGCCACATGTGAAATTAGGGTAATTTGTTGTTTATCAGAATAATTTGTATGTTTTTAATTAAACTACAAAATAATTGAATTCTATGATAAATAGTTTTTCTATGAAAGTAATAAAAATTGGCGGGGGGTGCTTTAAAAATGAAAAGGCAGCTCTCGAAATTATTGAACTTATATTTAAAAAAGGAAAAGGCAACATATTTGTATTGTCTGCTTTTTCCGGAGTGACTGATATACTTCTATCTGGTATTACAAAAGCCCTGAATGATGAAAATAAAATATCGCATATAATCAATCAACTTAAAAGAATTCATCATTCTTATATAGATCACTTGATATCAGACAAAACTGAAAACAAAAAACAAAAACAGCAGATTGCACATATATTTAAAAAGCTTGAAAGATTTTACTTTGGAATAAATTTTACCAGAGAAGCAACTCCAAGGATGCGTGATATCATAGCATGTTATGGAGAACGATTATCATCTTTAATAGTCGCTTCAGCACTATTGAGTAGAGGCATAAATTCAAATTGTATCATGCCTCACAAAATTGGAATCATAACAGATGGAAAGTTTTCATACGCTTCAGCGATAATTTCTAAAACCTCAAAAAACCTTACATCTTTTTTTAAAAAACACTGGGCCAAAGATAAGATGTTTTTTATCCCGGGTTTTTATGGAGTAAGCGAAACTAATGAAATAACAACATTTGGACGTGGTGGAAGCGATTATTCTGCTGCTGTTGTTGCAGCAGCAATTAAAGCAGATATTTTGGAGATATGGAAAGATACTGAAGGCTTTATGACTGCTGACCCTGACAATATTAAAAATCCAAAATTAATACCAAAATTGAGCTATGTAGAGGCTGCTGAACTTGCTTATACCGGAGCAGGAATCCTTCATCCACGCACAGTTGAACCTGTTAAAAAAGCAAAAATTAACATTGCAATTAAAAACACATATAACCCTGATGCACCTGGAAGTTTAATAACAAATAGGGGATTTTCTTCTAATTCTATTATTAAAAGTGTCTCTTATACAAAAAATATTGCAGTTTTAAGGATACATGCTTCAGGAGTTGGTGCAAGACCAGGTATTCTTTCTCAAATCACTGAAAAACTATTTGCAAATGGTGTAAATATCAAATCGGTAATTACATCTCAAACATGTATTAGCCTGCTGCTTTCTGAGAATGATATTGATAAAAGCCAGAATATCATACAGGCTATCAAGCCTAAGCCCTATAGAAGATCTGAAAAATCCATAGATGTCGCTTTAATCAGTATAGTCGGTGATGGTATTCTTCGTCATAAAGGCATTGCGGCAAAATGTTTTACAGCAACTTATGATGTTGATGTTAATATTCAGATGATATCTTTTGGTACATCAGATGCTGCATTATATTTTATAGTGGATGAAAATGATCTTGATAAAACAATTAAAGCAT